>JBBSCM010000031.1:0-20586 GCA_038250295.1 Anaerolineales bacterium
GCGCTCTGGACGAAATGAAAAGGGTGTGTTTCATTTCAGTTGAAACCGTCCCGAAGGTTGGCACAAACGACCAAATTTTCTCGACAAAACCTTCGGGACGTTCTTTTTGTCAACTCATTTGAAACACACCCAAATGAAAAGCCATCCTCGGGCGGAGGATGGCTGTGATTGAATCAAGAGTCCCTCCGCTGGTATTAACCAGATCAGGTGATGCGGGTCGAGCAAGTACGCTCCTCTCAGCCTGTCGCGCAAAGTCCCGATGTAACTCGGGAGCAGGCTCCCCGTTCAATTGTGTTGTGAGTATATGACCGTGATAGAGGGATGTCAAGGCAAAAATCAAAATGAAATAACTCGTCTTATACAAAAACGTCCCGCCGGTTTCATGACTCAATCATGCTGATTGACTCGAACCTGCAAGACGATATGTAATACCGCGAAATAAAAAGACCGCCACTATTTGACGGTCTTTCTAGCGCACTCTGCGTTTCCATTCCTCTTTCATTTGCAGCTCACGCGGACTTGCGCCTGAGTCGAGCGCCAGGAAATCGGTCATCAGGCGGTTGAACTGGGTGGGATTGTCGATCATGGGGAAATGGCCCATGCCTTCAAGGTTGACCTGGTGCATATGATTCGGAAGGCCGTCCGTTTTTTCCTGTGTAGGCATGGTAACACCAGGGTCGTTTGATCCATAAACAAGCAGGCTTGGAACGCCAAGGTCGCGAATTTCCGGGAATAAATTATTCGCCTGAAGCCCTGCCATCGAAGCAGAAACAGCTTGCGGGTCCGCTTTGGATGCGTCTGAAAGGGCAGATGTAGCTTCCGGTGTGCGGCCAGCCAGCCATTCGACCAACTCAGGCATGGGAGCAGTCCGCATGCGTGCATTGACCGAATCATACTCAAGCGGACAGTTGATCGCCATCATGCGGTCCACGCTCTTCGGCCATTGTTTGATAAATGAGAAACCGACCAAGGCGCCCAGATCATGTCCAACGAGCGCAACTTTTCCAATTCCCATTTCTTCGAGGAAACGATTGATCAAATCCGCCTGACGATCAAGGGAATATCGCAATGGGTCGCGCGTGGTATCGCCAAAGCCGAAGAGATCGATGGCATAGGCGCGGTACGATGTGGATGCGACCTGCATGGCATTGATCCAGTAACGCCATGAGCCGACCCAGCCGTGCAGGAAGACGATGGGACGGCCGCGTCCCAAAGCCTCGTAATGCACCATCGAACCATCAAGAATAATTGCGCTCATTGAGTTTTAATTTCTGTTATTTTCCAAATTTTGCAAGAATGGCTCTGACACGTTCGGTGAGTTGATCGGGGGCAAACGGTTTGAGCAGGTATTCCTCTGCGCCCGCATCCAAACCAGATTGAATTTCCGAATCCTGTCCTTTGGCGGAGAGAAAAACAACGGGAATATCTTTTAAAGCAGAGTCCTGTTTCATTACACGACAAGCATCATAGCCCGTCATTTTGGGCATGCGAACATCCATCAGGATGAGGTCGGGAATGATCAGGGATGCCTGCTGCACCGCTTCTTCTCCGTTGGAAGTGGTGGTAACTTCGTAGCCTGCGAATCGCAAAGTGAAAGCCACAAGCTCGCGGATATCGGGTTCGTCTTCTGCTATTAAGATCCTTGCCATGCAATCTCCATTATTTGTAGATGGGCAGGGTGAAAGAAAAGGTGCTTCCCTCACCCGGCACACCAGTGCTGGACATCCAGATACGCCCCTTGTGCATTTCGACCAACTGACGCACGATCGGGAGACCAAGTCCGGTTCCGGGGGTCGCGAGGACGAGCGGATGCTCGCCGCGGAAGAAACGTTCAAAGATACGCGCCTGATCTTCGGCGGCAATACCAACGCCGTTATCCTGCACATCCACCTGCACTTCGCCATTCTCCTGATGAATATTCACACGAATGGTTCCATTGTTGGGCGTGTAGTTGTAGGCATTATCGACGATGTTTCCAAGGATCTGCCTGACACGCTCACCGTCACCGATGACCGACGGTAATTTCTTTGGAGCATCCAAAGACAATGCCATGGGTTTGTCTTCGGTCTGTGAACGGCGCAGGACCTCGGCAATGACCTCTTCAGCGATCTCGTGCAGGTCAACAGCCTGCGGGCTAAGTGTGACTCGTCCCGCTTCGATGCGGGAAATATCCAGCAAGTCACTGACCAGGGTGTTGAGGCGGTCAATATTATTGCGAACCACATTGAGAAAGTGAGTTTGATTTTCGTTTAATGCGCCCGCTGCACCCATCATGAGAATATCCACATAGCCTTTGATGACCGTCATGGGCGTACGCAGCTCATGGCTTACGGTTGCCACAAATTCAGATTTCAAACGATCCACTTCGACTTCATGGGTGATATCGCGGAAGATGGATACCGTACCCAGGAAATCATTTTGCAGGATCACCGGCGCAAGGTGGACAAGGGCAATACGCCCATTCTCCAATTCCAGTTGTTCGGCGTACGTGTCACCTTCCATGTGGGATGACGGGTCCTCAGACCAACGGCGAATGGTTTCCATCCATGAACCGGCGGCTTTTCCGAAAAGGCCGCCAAAGACATCCAGGGGATTGCCCAACAGCCGCGCATCGTCAACAGCAATAATTCGTTGTGTTGATGAATTAACAAAGGTAATGCGGTTGTCTGATCCAGTGACCAGCACGCCATCGGCCACAGCTTCGAGGATGGCTTGTGAACGGCTGGCATCTTCCTGTTCCTTACGAAGCATCACGCCGAGACGTTCAGCTTGATCGCGGATCAACTCATAGAGGTGCGCATTGTTGATCGCCACAGCCACCTGCCCCGCAATGGCTTTGACCAGGTTTAACATTTCCGCGCTGAAGAAATTCTCGGCACGTTGGAAAACCATCAACACGCCGATCACATCTTCACCAACCAGCATGGGCACCACAATGGAGCTGCGGTGATCCTGACCCGCCACGCTACTTCGTACCCAGCGCGGGTCTTTATGCAGATCACCCACCAATACAGCTTCACGATTTTGCACAACCCACCCTGCAAGGCCTTCACCTACTCTCAACGTAAAACCTCTACCACCGGATGTGGATTGATTTGAAAGATAGCCGTATCCCGCTCGATAATGCAAAAGATTATCTTCGGCATGCAGGAGCAAAATGGTACCTTGCTCCGCACCAATGGCGTCATTTAGCAATGACAGTGTACGGTTAAGCGCCCGGTCAAGATCGAGGCTGGATGAAACCTCCGTAAGGATACGCAGGAGGGTTTCGGTATTCTGTTGTTCATGTTGTAATTGCGAAGTGCGCTCAACCACGCGCATTTCCAGGTGAGATGCAAGGTTTTGTGTTTCCGCAAAGAGGCGCCCGTTTTGAATGGCGACAATGGCCTGGTTCGCAAGCGTGCCAAGAATCTGCATATCTTCCTCGGTATACACTCCCGCCTGATAACTTTGCGCAGAGAGCATACCCAGAACCTTGCCGCCCAGGATCATGGGTACAGCCACAATAGACTGGGTTTCATCACCCTCACGGGTTTGTACAGTATCCATTTGGTTAACTTGCTCAAGCGTGGAAACCAGAACAGGTTTGCCGCTCTCGATCACCTGGCTGCTCAACCCCTTCCCAAAAGGAACGCGTTGGCCCGCAATACGTTTTCCAAATTCCAATAAATAAACAGGTTCGATCTCGTTCTTCTCCGTATCCAACAATGTGATCACGAAGGATTCCAACGGCATGAGGCGTTCAGCCGCTTTGTGCACTGCGACATATACCTCTTCCGGATCAAGGCTCGCGCTTACCTGGGAACTGATCTCGTTAAGAATGGCAAATCGCTCGGCTGTTCGCAGCGTGGATTGATACAGACGGGCATTCTCAAGCGCAATGGTGGCTTGATTGGTAATGGTACGCGCCACTTCAAGTTCATTCATACCGAAGCGCCCAACTCCCGCCATTTGCGCGAAGACCAGGGCGGTAAGGTTTTGTCCACTTATAAGCGGAAGAATCAACAATGCTGATGTATTCTCGCCAAACATTTCCGCAAGAGAGGCAAGGTCCGGTTCATTGTTGACATTGTCTGTATTGAAAATGCCAAGTGATTCGCGTAAACGATTAAAAATGGGCGCATCGGGCAACGGACGCGGAAGCTTGATACGCATCCGAGGGGCGGTAAGCTTCCAGTACGCCTGACCCCGCTCAAAGGTCACAACAGAGACGCGGCGCACATCCAACCCCTGAAGTAATTCGTCAGCAGTCAGAGTCAGGATCTGTTCTGTATCCAGCGAACCAGTCAAAGCGGATGTGAAGCGATTGAGAGTCGTCAGACGTTGTGATCGTTGATCCAACTCAGTGGCGCGGCTGACGCTGTCTTCGTACATGCGGGCGTTGTCCAGCGAAACAGCTGACTGGCTGGCAAAAGTAAGGCCCACCTGCATTTGTTCGCGTGTATAGAAATGCGCCTGCCATTTTTCCATGGCAAGTGCGCCCACCAGTTCGCCTTTGGAGATCAATGGGATTCCAAGCCAGGAAAGCCTGGGGGACTCCACCGGCATAAAGCGCGAGTCTTCCCGCACATCCTTGACCAGAATTGCCTGGCCTGTTTGCACCATTTCTTTGAAGAGCACACTGTCGAAAACAGAGATGGATAAGCCCAGACGCTGCTCGGCATCTGAAAATCCGCGTGTTGACGCAACCGCCAGACGATCTTTATCGCGCAGCCAAAGTGTGGCCGTATCATACGGGATAATGGGGATTAACTGATCAAGCAGGGAGTTAACCAATTGGTCACTACGCAGGCTCGAAGTGAGGGATGCAGCTGCGTCATTCAATGCCTGCAATTGGCCCGCACGTTCCTGCGTGGCCTGTACAAGGCGAAGGTTATCAAGTGAAAGCGCGATCTGTTGGGCAAGTGAAAGTAAGAGAACCTCATCTTCAGGGCGGAAGGCGGAGATCGCGTTGAAGTTATCCAACACCAGCAAGCCGAGACATTGATCGCTGGCTATAATCGGGACCAGCAAACTGGAAACCGGCAAACGACCGCCGGTAGCCTGACGATATAGGGCCAGGTTTTCCGCGCTCAAATTGTAATCACGCACGAAATTGATCTCATCCACACGGCGCGTAAGTTTATTTGCAAACACGTGGCCCGGCAAAGCTTCGCCTGAGCGATAGTTAATCTTTAACATACTGTGATTATCGGCATATCCGGAAACCGCACGCGGGTTAAGGATTTCGGTATTCGGATTCCAAATGAGCACCGCGCCCGCATGAGCGTGAGGGAGGACGCGGCGTGAGCTGTCAAGCAGTGATTTGACAATCGCGTCCGGGTCCATCCCTGAAAGCTGGCGGCTAAAATCGAGCAGGAGATTCACCTCATCGAGGCGGCGGCGTGTCTGATTTAGCAGGGAGATGTTTTGCAGGATCAGGGATGTTTGCTGGGAGATCTGCAGATAGACTTGATGGTCTTCCTCTGTAAAGGCGGTCATGGGTTCAGGGCTAATGGCAAGCATGGCGGCCACTGGTTTGTTTTCCACCAATACGGGCAGGCAAATCACGCCTTTTGCGCGCAATGAAGTCAGTAATGAAGCATCACGCCATTCATCATCTTCATCCAGGTTGGAGATAAGGATGGGTGTGCCGCTTTGCAAACAAGCGCGCAACGGATTCCTCTGACCAAATAATGCTTCCACATTCGTGGATCGCGGCAAACTACCGAGCACATGCAACAGGCGAGAACCATCCGGTGTGTTCTCAGCCACCAGCGCAACAGACATTCCCAATTGTGTGAGTGTTTCACGACCCAGCGCAGACAATGCGGAGGATGCATCCAACTGACGGCTGACCGATTCTGTAATGGCCAGGCCCGCACGCACACGCTGAGCGCGGCGATCCAAATTGTGCAGGGAAATGGTCTGCTCAAGATCTTTATGAAGCAGCACTGGAAGATCATTCTGAGTTATATCGAGTAATTTCTGCTGGCGCTGTAAACCGGAGGAAAGCGAATCAATGCGAGCGCGTAATTCGCCCTGGCGGAAATTGGTGCTGATCAATAATGCTGCCTGGGCAGCAAAGACCTCCACTGACTCGATCGTTGCCTTATCCGGACGCAGCCCATTTGTCGGATCATCCAAACTGATAAGGCCAACGGTCTGACCTTCCGCATTTTCAAACGGAACGATCAAGGTATCATCGGCATCCCACGTATTTGGAGATTTGCTCATGGATTCCGGAACGTCCAGGGTCACAATGTGCACATCTGAAGGAACCACCGGGGATTGGTCAATAGGGATGAAATAGGAACGACTTACTTTAAACTCCGGCCGCAGAAGCTGCTTGATGCCCGAAAGGGGCTGTTTACGGGCCAGCAATTCATTAAGTGTTTCCTGCGGAATGCCCACGGCAGTCACACGTCTTAAAAGGCCGGAATCCGGCTCCACAACGCTTATCAACACTACGCGGAAGGGAGTTGAATCGCGAATACCGCGCGCAATGATCTGTAGGGCCTGGTCCAATGGCTGGTCGTGGCCGATGTTGTAACTTACATCTGCAAGCCGCACAAGCGTATCCGATCGGCGGCGCATCAACTCGCCGCGCTGCCTTTCATTTTGATAACGCTGGGCATTGCTTAAAGAAATACCAGCCTGTACAGCCAGAGTTTGTACGAGTTCAATTAATTCCGGCGTAAAGAAACCGGGCTGGCTGGAATGCAGGTTGATCAAACCAATCATCTGCGCCTGATATGTGATTGGCGCAATGATCGCAGACTGCACGTTATCATGCGGTGGAGAAATGTTCTCCCGCAAAAAGTCGTTAATGATATAAGGCTCGCCTTTTTTCAAAGCTTCCTGTTCGAGAGGAGATAATGCACGCCCAGCCTCGCAGCCAACAAATAACTCGATCGTGGGGTCGGAAGGGTTGCTATTCTGCTCAAACAACATGATGGATGAACAATCTGCCTGCACTGCATGCAAGCCCTCATCATGAACGATCTGAAGCAAATGCTTAAGATCAAGCGATGCGCCCAATTCCCTGCTAACGCGCGTAATTGCGGTAAGTTGATCCACCCGGCGGCGTAACGAGTCATCGGTCTGTGCAAACAAACCCGCAGACTCAACGGCGGTTGCCAGTTGGCCTGCCGCGGTTGATACCACTTGAAGATCATAAGAGTTGAAGTAATCCGCTTTAACACTTCCCAGCATTAATTCACCGATACTGCGTTCGCGCGCTACCAATGGAACAACAACGGCTGACTCCATTAGAAGCGTAGTGGCCAGCGGGCGATAAGCGGGCAAAACTCTTCTATCCGTGCTAAGACGGCCAGACATAAATGGGTGCTGGCTTCCTGAAACCGTATAACGATAATTAGGGTCATCCACAAATATCTGAATAAAAGAACTGCCGATATCTTCTGAAATACCGAATGTAGACTCGCGGCGCAAACGCAGTTCACCGCGCGATTCATCCATTAGAAAGATCGCCCCGGCATCTGCCAGAAAAAGATTAGCCAATTCCTGAACAGAATATTTGAGTATCTCTTCCAATGTGGCTGAGGAACCTGAAAGGCTGGCAATTCGGCGCAAAGCATCCGACCGCTGTGCGCGTCCGCGCGCCTGTTGAACCAACAAAACATTTTCAATAATAGCCGCAGCCTGATTAGCCACGATATGCATTAAGCGTATTTCTTCCACTGAGAAGGTGGATGCGCCGCGCGTATGATGCCCAACCTGCAAATATCCAAGCATGTGCCCTGAGGAAAGCAAAGGCACAAGCGCATTGTCACGCAAGCTGGCAGCGATTGCAATATCCGAAAGACCAAGTGCGAGCCAATTCTCATCACCAGCCGCGCTCAATGTAACCAGAGTCATCTGATCAGCGATCACGTGTTCAGCGGGACTGTCTACTGGAACAGTGGCGCGATAGATCTCGACAAAGTGAGACGGCAATCCGCGAAAAGGAATTTTGCCCTCAAGTGTGCGCTTCTCTTCATCATATAGCAGGAAACCAACAATCTCCGCAGAGAACAAAGGAGCAATACTCTCCACAAGCTGAGCAAAAATATCCTGTATATCGCGGATTGAGCCAAGCGCCTGATTTAAATTTGCCAGGCCGGCAAGTTCTGCGCCGCGTTTCTGTTCTTCTTCGTATAATTTTGCATTTCGGATCGCAACCGCTGCCTGGCCTGAAACAAGGGACAATAGATCAAGGTCATGCTGAC
The DNA here is from genome assembly GCA_038250295.1 of Anaerolineales bacterium. GTDB lineage: Bacteria > Chloroflexota > Anaerolineae > Anaerolineales > Villigracilaceae > Villigracilis. The sequence continues at coordinate 8,211 of JBBSCM010000031.1, forward strand.
CAAACACCCCGCCTCCCGTTTGACCTGCTTCCAGTGCGCCAACCAATTCACCGCCCGCCATAAGAGGGATTCCCAAATACGATTGAATCGGAAGGAGTTCACCATTTAAGGCAAGCTCAGGTTGTGAACGCGCATCGGCGAGCATAATAGGAACTCGACGCGTCACCAATTGCTGTGTCAGGCCTCCAAATTGAGACAGTGGCGCTGTCACAATACGGCCAGAACTTGAATTAGACTCTTGAAAACGGTAGGGGACTAAAACCTGGGCATCTGCATTCCACAACTTCAACTCAAGTACATCTGAAGGCACAAGACGGCTGACATTATCCAATATAGATCTCAGTGTGGTTCTAAGATCAAGGCTTGCTGCAATACCCTGGCTAAACTCTGTCACCACCCTTAAGATCTCGTCCGAAGCGTCATTGCTTTGTTCCAATGCAGGGGCGATCTCTTTCGCCTGCAAAGTGATAAGCATCATCGGGTATACACCCGGCACTTCATAAGATGTAATCTCCACCAACCTGCCGCCGATGGAAACACGCTTATGGCCTGGACCGGCGCAAATATCCAGAAAATCATCCGAGGGACGCACTCGCCGGGCGAGGCGTTCCAGATCATAAGGCTCATTCTCCCGCAGATCAAAAAATGAGCGCGCCAAAGCGCTGATATGCTCCACCCGTCCGCCTGGCTGGAGGATGATCACGGCATCATTTGATTCAGTAGGTTTGGGAAAAATAAAAGAGGTGGAATCAGCCCGCGCGGCCACTTGTGCATGTGGCAAAACACGCAAAACCACCCAGACCAGTACAACAAATACCAGCCCAGCAACGAACAGGCTAATGCCTAAGCCGGAAAACATGGGGAATGCTCACCTGATCAGGCGGCAGAAGCAGCCGCGTCCTGTCGTCGCGCATCGGCCGCAAGTTCCGTGATCTCACGGATATCAGCAAAGGATTGTAAACTCGGTGAAACTAATCCCGCAGAAAAAGTCATAAATGGCACCTTTTCAAAGCCCCCTTCCGCTTTTGGCGCTTGAATAAATCCCTGCTGGCGGTCTATAAAGTTATAGTGACTCTGCACTTCAGCGGCAAAACGGTCTTTTAATCTCTGGCGAATAGCCGCAGCGGCCTCATTTGTTGTGATGATAATAAAGTTATCGCCTCCCGCATGACCGATGAAGTCGCTTGTAGTTCCCAGCTCATCCACCACTTCGCCGATCATCATGGCTGCGAAGCGTAACACATCATCACCCGCCACGAAACCATAGACATCCTTGAATGAATCAAAATAATTAAGGCGCACATCAAGCAAGGCCCATTCCTTTTCACGAATAATACGCCGCAACTGTTCTTCGATCAAACGGCCTGCCGGCAAACCGGAGCGCGGATCTGTGAGACTCTCACGCTCTGAACGGCGAATGGCGCCCTGCACACGCAGTTTCAACTCTTCAATATCAAAGGGCTTGGTAATGTAATCATCCGCACCCAGTTCAAGACCTTGCAGTTTGTCGCTGCGTTCATCTTTTTGGGTAAGGAATATGACAGGAATGTGACTGGTGCGCGTGCTGGTACGCAGGTTGCGGCACACTTCATATCCATCAATATCCGGCAGCATGATATCCAATACGATCAAATGCGGCAGAACCTGCTTTGTTTTTTCCAAAGCATCGCGGCCGCGATGAGCTACATCCACGTCATATTGCATACCCGAGAAGTAGATCTTGAGCATATTGGCGATATCAATATCGTCTTCAACCACCAAAAGGCGGGCATTTCCCATAAGAATCTCCTCTACCGCTTGTTCGCTAGTGCGTAAAAAACTTGACTTCTGAAAGAAATTACGGGCGGAAACATAATTCTGATCTGGTTACGCATGTAAATCTTGCGCGCGTCGCATACGAGTGCCCATGCGGGCGTTTTGTTTAACGGCTTCGATCTGTTCGTTGGTTACCTCGCGCTCAAACGAGCGAAACCCACTCATACGAAAACCGTGTTTTTCGGCAATCGCAGTAATGTCCTGTACCCGTTCAAGCGTAATGTCTCTGCCAACCGTGTAATCTTCAAAGCGGCCTTCCAGGGCCAGCGCAATGGTCTCAGCCATGCAAGCGTAAGCCTTTCCTTCGGGAAAACCAAAGTTAAAATGGAAATCCACGGCGCCAGGCACATCGACCATACCACCGTCAATCACTAATATATCATCTCTCACAGCCGCCACCATTGCAGAAACATCACGGGGGCGCGCCACATCACAGACCACGCTTCCGGGCTGGAGGTGTTCCGGGTGAATGACATCATGGATCGAGCTTGTGACGGTTAAAATCAATTGCGCATCCTTTAGAACATCCATCTTCGTACTGATGACAAGTTCGCTTCTTGCCTTAAGCTGTAACCTGTCTCGCAGGGCTTCGAGTTTTTTCTCATCGCGGGCCACGAGCAATGTCCGGGCGGCCTCACCAGCCAACAGCTCCGCACAGACGCGGCCAATTGCTCCCGTGGCGCCGACGATTGCCACCGTGGCGTCTTCCATTTTAATATCCATCACATGCGCCGCATCCCGTATGGCTTGCACAGCCATGGCAACAGTAAATGAATCTCCGGTGGTAACTGGCACATCCAGAGCATTTGCAATGGTCACGCCGGCATCGCCAACCACGGATGTAAAAGCGCCGAGACCGAGAATATTCGCGCCAAGTTTCTCAGCCATGCGGCCCGTTTGTATAATTTTACGATAGACCGTGCGCTCAGGCAACTCCAGCATACGTCTTGGAGTATACGGACATGCAAGGAACCAGCCTTTAATAACCTTTCCAGTAGCTTGTGAGGTAATCCCTTCGATTTCCGAAATATAAACAGGCGGAAAAAACGTGGAAAAAAAATCTATTTGTCTTTTACTCAGTACACGTCCTAAAAATGGAAACTTGCGGCTGACATCTCGCTTGGGATCGATGGGGTGAATGATGAAGGCGAAACTATCCATTTGTTACCATGACTCTTTCTTATCCTTATGATATGGGGTTTGATGCAAGTGAGCAAGTCTAAGGTTATGATGATCGCTCTGGTCAAAGGTTATGTCACGGTCGATCACACGTCTCTCGGCAGAGGCAGCCAGCACAACATCCGACTCAATGGTTCGGGCAGGGTAAATGATCATCCCAGAACCGATACGGCAGTTATGTCCCACACAGCCACCCATCACCGGGCGGTTCGATATACTTAAATTTCCATTGCCATCACGGGCGCGAAGAGGGGCAGGAATAAGATTGTAGTCTGTAAATGTATTACCCGCTCCAATAAATGTATTGCGGCCTACAACACACATTTGCAGACAGGTATTTTGCGCCACCATGCTATTCTCCATGAGGGTCGTCATGAACAATGCGGTGCGGAATGGCAGAAAAGCGCCATCGCCTATCACCGAAAGCATAAGCTGCACATCCTGTGAGATATTTACATTATTTCCAATAACACAGTTTTCGATCACGACTCCCGCATTGATCGTTACGTTGTCTCCAATGATCGTGGGGCCATGAATGATCGCGCTTGGGTCAATAACACAACCCTTTCCCACCTTTACCAACTCAGAGGATTCCAAAACCTGGCGGCCTTCATAAATGGCCTTGCCGAGGATCTTTACTTTAAAACCCGCATCTTCATTCAATCGTTTTTCAAAACGCGCCCCGCGCGCGAATTGACTGAAGACCATATCCGCAATAAAGACATGCACCCACGAATCAATTGCTATCATGGCACGCAAAGGCACTTGAAAAACCAGATCACCACTTCGGTCCCCCGTACCCATATAGGTCGGCACATGATAATAGCCGATCTCACGCGCTTGCATGTCAATGACCAGTGGTTCCACCCCTGCCATCGGACCGTTCGGGTAATACCACAAATCCGCAAGATACAAACTGCCTGCGGGCGTATAAGATGTAGAGAGGGGCAAGGCGTGTTCGCGAAAAGCGGGATCGTCTGAGCGAAAGGCAGCCCTCACAGGGCGCTTCCTTTTTACTGCTTCATCCATAAATGCTTTGATATAAAATTCGTCAAAAAAGAGGTTATCGCGGTAAACAATGGTCGGTTCACGCACAGGCTGTAACCGCTCACCCTGCTTAAGTTCCATTTCACGAGTTACATACGGAGCGAGCAGATTGCGTTGATGCAGCCAAAGCGGTGAATTTTGAATCCGCAATTCGCGTGCAGTTTCGCAAAACGGCATGATCTGGCTCTGCGCATGTAGAATAACCTTCAACATAATAAGGAATTATAAATCAAAGTACGTGATAAAACACCCCCGTCCAGCAAAACTGTAAATAAACTGACACTCGTTTTCCCAACTATGAAAGTGGAGTTTTGTCTATAACCATCGTGCAGGTTGTGTCCCCTCGGGCGATACAAGCCGTTTCTTCTACATTAAAGAGCTTCCCCCCGCTCAGCCAGTACAAAGATTCCTGCAATAGCCCCACTGCAAGATGGCAAATCGGCTCGTCAGCTTTTCTTCCCCAGCATAACGGACAACGCTCAATGTGCCAAAAAATCTGGTCATCCTTTTCTTCCACACGCACTTTTTGGTCGGTATGCTTATTGAAAAGATCGCCAAAAGCCCTTGCGCCTGTATGCAATTTTGTAGGCAAGGAAAGCAGGCGGAACGCAATTTCAGTCAAACCCAACAGGGAACCATATTCCTTAAGTCCATACTTGAAAGTTGCCCGTCCTGCACGTAAAGCCAGCCCGCGTCCGCCGCGTGGACCGTATACCTGTTCGAGCGTATTCTGCAAAAGACTCACCGTTTCAAACGAGAAAGTACGATCTGCGCGGGCCGGTGGATAATTTTGAATGAACTTCTCAAGAGAAGCAAGGCGAAGAACGGCATCCACCCCGCTGATTCCGATCACTTCTTCCATCCCCATAAAAATGATCCGCCCCATTTTCTGAGGATAAAAAAAGGATTCGCTGCTCATAGCGCGGGAAAATCTTGATCGAGGAATGCTTTTAATTTTTGACTGAAAGCGGCTGGCTCTTCCAACATGGGGAAATGACCTGACGCAGGGAAACGTTCAATGATGGCATGCTCAATTCCCTTCTGCATGGGTTGCCACTGCAAAGGGTGAACAATCACATCTTTATCGCCATACATTCCCATTGCTGGAATCCTGATTTGTGGAAGCATAGGTATCAGGTCTGTACGGCGAAGTGATGAAATAGAACGTAAAAAAGATTCAACGGTGGTTCGCGAAAGGTCGTGATCCATCATATCTGCAAAGCGCGGGTCCTTGCATATGATCGGAGAATACATACGCATCGCTGTGCGAAACACTCCCATCATATTAAATAGCATGAATGCAATTGGACGATAACCAGCAAGCTTAAGCAATGGCGCCAGCGAGGAACCCACCATGGGAGAACCGACAACCACAACCTTACTGACGCGCTCAGGATACTTAATGGCAACGGACAGACTCACCGTGCCGCCCATACTATGTCCCACCAACGGTGCGTGGACAATTCCCAACTGCTCCATGAATTGATTTACAAGGCTTACAAAATCTGAAACGGCATAAGTCTCACGCTTCTTGCCAGATTCACCGAACCCCCAAAAATCCAAAGCATAGGTGCGGTAAAATGCGCCGAGATATCCCATTGTTTCCTGCCATAGCCCCCATGAGCCAAGCCATCCGTGCAAAAGGATTACCGGACGTCCGCGTCCGTATACTTCGTAATGAACTATTCCCTGATCTGTTGTAATTGAAGACACAGCAAATGATGACCCGTTCCCTGCTTTCAGGAATCCATTTCTTTAACGATACTGTACAGCAATTCAAGCAAAACCGTTTTCACGGTATCACGATTCGTTGCAACACAGGGCAAAAGCTTGGTTTTATTATCCAGGCGTAACGCATGACGTACATCCTCAAGTTCCCAGGCATCTTCCGCATCCTGTTTATTCGCGGCGACCACAAAAGGAGTGGGAGCATATGCGCGGAAAGTCTCGAGGATCGAACGCGCTTCACGGAAGGTTTCAGGGCGGGTGCTGTCCACCATCACAATAAAACCCAACATGCCTTCCGAGAGAATCTCCCACATAAAGTCGAAGCGTTTCTGGCCGGGCGTACCGAAAAGATACAGGACCAGGTCCTCATCCACCGTGATGCGGCCGAAATCCATCGCCACTGTTGTCGCGGATTTTACGGAGCGTTCTTCATCTGAAGAGATCTTGCGTTCCGTGGCGACAACGTCAATTTCACTGACAGACTGAATAAACTGCGTCTTGCCAGCGCTGAATGGACCTGTTACTACCATTTTGACCGTTTGCATAATAATTCCTATCCTTCTGACCCTGATGATTACATCGTACGAATGCGGCCGATCAACTTATTGATCAACGATTTCTGCTCTTCTTTATCCGGCGTTGGGAATTGCTTCGCGTTGGGTATGGCAACCGCCGCACCTGCCGGGCGTATCAACTCAACCAGGCCAGCTTGTAAAAGACCATACACAATCCTGCGAATATCAATATCATTCAGTCTATTGGTGCTTGCGATCTGACGCATGGTATTCTTGGGATCGACGAACTTAACGACTTTCCACTCTTCCACGCTCAAATTAACATTGGTACGCGGCCGGTCCGTAAATACAAGCGCCATATCCAGGCTGGGGATCTCATCCTGCAATTGCTCCAACTCACGCAGTTGACGCGACCCTTCCATGATAATGTTCTCAAGATCAAGGCGCACATTGATGCGGCCTTCCGGGGGAAGCATATCATTCTCGAAACGGAAGATGCCCTCCACCCACGAAAATAATTTACGCACCACATCTGTAAAATATCCCTGCAAATTCAGCAGGATATCTTCCTGTGAAACATAACCCGCATTAATAAGAAGCAGGCCGAGTTCCTTATCGGTCATCTGGCCGGCGCGGTCTGCAATTGCGCGATATTGATTGGCATTGATCTTGTTTGCCTTATGCAAAACAGAAGCCAGGCTTCCATCTTCCTGGCCGATGCGCGCATAAGCAAGCTTGCCCTCACGGAACGAAATATACGCTTGTTCCGAGGTTCCATCCACGACCAATGTCCCGGTCTTGCTGGCAAGGTTGATCAGATTAAGAAGTTGGGTAACAGTAAAATCTCGTAAATTTCCGCGCAGAGCCATATGATTCCTCTACTTACCCCTCTTTAGGGATAAGTTGGAAAATTATACATGCAAGGTGATATTGCGTCAATTTTATACCATACATTCCTGTCAGGAAAATCATTTTTCGTCACACCTGCACTCCCGAAAAGACATCGGGACAATGTGGCGTGCAGTGCAGGTGTGACGGATGTATATTTATTTGACTGTCTACTCTATAGGAGTCACCAACACTTCAGCATTCGCATCTTCCCTCGACTGGGAGTTGGCTCTGCCTACGAGCAGCATTGCCGGTAACAGAAGCAGACCTGATGTTGTGATGGCCGCGACCACTGAAAAGAATCGCGCAACCAGTCCTACACTCGGGCCGCCTGCGACCTGTCCGATTGCATCCACCTGCCCAACCATGGAATGAACCGTAGCCCGTGTCTCCGGGTCAAGCTTTTGATTGACCCACGCCGAATTTAGCGGATCTTGAACGTGACGAAAAACATTGATGACCAGATACAGGCCCAAGGTCAAAGGAAGAAGCGGGGAAATAGCAAAGCCGATCATCGCAGCTGCGATCAATCCCGTTACGATCAGCATCGCGCGCCCAATCGCCAGCGGACTTCCCGAATCGACACGCTTTTCCACAAAGCGGATTGCAAAGATGGTCAGCACCGAACCAGCGATACGCAGCACAGCAAAGAAAGCAACCTGATTATTCCCAAAAATTATCGGAATATCAAAATTATCGATCAGATGCTTCACCCACAAGCGGTCAAAACCTTCACTATATAATCCGTAAAACAAACCGACTCCAAGGATGGCGATCAGCCGCGGACGTGACCGTACAGACTTCAACCCTTCATTAAAAGTGTGCCACATGTGCTGCCAGTTGTTGCGATCTTCTTTTGGAGCGGGCTTAAAACCTGTCTCAGGCATGATGAAGATCAACACAACACCGATGGCAAGTACGCCGATTGCTCCAAACACAATAGGCAATGCAACATTATTTGCGCCAATGAATAGGGCCAGCCCCATGCCAAGCAGTGAGGCAGTTAACCCGACTCTAGTGGCGCGTAGAAAAAGTTGGTTGGCCGCGCTTTCGCCAATTTCATCAGAGATCCACGCCTGCGTGGCGCCGCTTGTGAATGTATATCCCAGCCCCCACAAAACCTGCGCCAATAAGATCGGCAGGAAGGCAGGGAAGAGGCCTTCCACCAGGAAGCCAAGGCCCATCAGAAAATAACCGATGATAATGGATAAGCGGCGGGAGAACGCATCCGCGACTACACCGGTAGGGATCTCGAACACAAAAACGGAAAGCTCTACTGTGGTACCAACCAGCACAAGCTGCAGAGGAGTCAGCCCGGCAACAGTGGCTTCATACAGCGACATTGTCACGAACATCATTGAGAAGAATGCGGATGCCGTGAACTCAATAAATAAATAGACTTTTGTTGCGTCTAATTTTAAGTTGCGAAACATGATTTACCTTTTTGTGAATCATGTCATCGCGATGATATGTAAAAGAATGATTCGCAATGACAGTTAATTCAATGTGCAGGAACTTCTCCTTTTTTGCCAGAAGTTGTTTTGAGTGAAGATCATGATTTTCATTGTAGACTCCTAGTTAAGTTACACTATTTTAGTATTCGATTCAATTGATCCATTGTTTCTTGTGGGTCTTTAAATAAAACGCCTTTTATGCCAATCTTTTCACAAGCCTCAATATTGACTTTCACATCATCCACAAACACCACATCTTTCGCGCGGACCTTAGCCTGCTCCAACGCAATATTGAATATCTTCGCATCAGGCTTGACCACACCCACCTCCGCCGAGATGACCACAGTGTCAAAAATATCGATGATCTTTTCTTTGGTAATGAACTCGCGCAGTCCGCTCCAGGCATTGGAGATCAAACCGGTGTGAAACCTGCCGCGCAAAGAGCGAATATACTCGATCAAATTATGGTCAAGGATATCCCCGCCGAAGAACTCGTCTGAAAAAGATTTTATTTCAGATGCGGGACGTTTGAAACGTTTCAGTACTTCCAACCAATGAGTCTCTTCGGTGATCTCACCCACAGAAGCGCGGCGGGCGGATTCGCTTCCAAAAACGATCTTGTCAATATCATCGTAATCCAACTTGAAACGCTCCGCCAAATGCTGGCGCGGAGCCTGGAATTCGGTGCGCATGAGCACGCCGCCAAAATCAAAGAATACTGCGCGGATTGCCATTCTTGTTTTATCCTTTTAACTCACCTTACGCACTTTAGCCATAGAGACCACAGAGAGTGCTCTGAGTTTTTCGCTGGTTTTCTCCGTGAACTCTGTGGCAAACGCCTTTTCTTGCGTAAGGTCGTTTATTAACGCACAAAGCCTTAAAGACTCTCGTCTTCTCGGCTTTGTAGTAAAAAATTCAAACAGGGTTTTTACTTCTTTTTGCCTTTTGCCGGGGCCTTCTTTACAGCAGGCTTGCTGGCTGTGGTTTTCTTCGCCTTCGCGGACGCTGTCGATGCAGATTTCTTTGCAGCGGAAGCTTTTGCCGCAGTCTGTTTGGCTACGGCGGCCTTCATTGCTTTGGATACAGGCTCTGTTCTCAGCGAAGTAGAAGCCGGCAGCGGAGGTGGAGCAGCAGGCGCAGCAGCGGCCTGTTTGGCAGCCTCCTGCCAGTTCGGGAAGAACAATTCCATGCGCTGGCGTGAAATCGAATTGGCGCGGCGGCAGCGCGGACAATGAGCATCGTAGTGATTCTGTCCCTTCTCGTTCATGGAGACAATCGCGCCCAGCATTTCAGTGCGAGAGAGGGTAAAAGGGGTCTGACAGTAGATACAACGCAGGTTCATAAATCTCTCCTTATTACGGAAACCGTTAGTTTATTCTGGTATAGATTCTACACTGATTTCACGTCCGGAGCGAACCGATTTTTCATTCTTCCACACTTCTACCCGGACGCAGCTCTTTCTCGTACGTGAGGAACTCACTTGCCACAACCATGCCCGCTCGCTGATACAAACGCGTCGCTCCCGTGGGATTGGATGCATCCACGCCCAGGCCAATGATGTTCTTGCCGCGTTTGTAAAACTCACCAAATGAATACTGAAGCAGGGCAAGACCAAGTCCTTTTTTGCGCCAGGGGCGGCGGACTCCCAACGAACGAATCCAGCCAATGCCCATGCGAAAGCGGTTGATCGAAATTCCAGCCACTTCATCCCCATCCCAGGCGATTGCCCAAAGATCGGGATTGTATTCGGGGTCGTCAAACCTGCTATGGGAAAATTCTTCAAAAGTGGCGTCGCGGCTGCCCCAGTGATCGCGGAAGGATTCGTTTTGTGCATGCCACACCCCAACCGCGTGTTCATCTTTTATAAATGGACGCAGCTCAACGCCTTCCGGCCATACAGGTGCTGGCGGCGGAGAATCAAGTTTGATCTCCATGCGCCAGTGATAACGAATTGGGGCATAGCCTAAATCCTTGTGAAGAGCATGACTAGCCGGGTCGCGATTATCGATCCCACTGTGCAAGGATACACGTAAATCTGATTCAGCAAGCGGAATTTCCTGGCGGGCGCGTTCCTCCACCCACTGCAACAAGGTAGTTCCAATTCCACGGCCTTTAAACTGCGGGTGGACATATCCATCCGTGCGTAATTTGGCATGCCGGTCTTCATCGAAAAATTCTTCGTAACCAACGATACGCCCTTCTTTGGTTTCCACAACGAAGGCATCTGTTTCCAATTTGAAGCCTTCATTATGCCATTCGTTCTTGAGCTCATCGGGTGTAACCGCAACTGTTGTGTCGCCATCAGCCTCGCAGACATCGTAGATGAGTTGTGCCACAGCATTGAGATCTGTCCATTGAGCGGGACGCAGCTTCAAAGTTGAGTCAAGAAGTGTTCCAGTTATTTGAGTTTGTGTCATTGATTCAACTCCTTCCAATCGTCTTGCAGAATACCCATGTAGAGCATATCCCAGCGTTTTCCATCACGCAGCAATGCCTTGCGCAAACGCCCCTCATGTTGAAAGCCCGTCTTTTCGTAGGAATGGATGGCGCGCGGGTTGTATTCAAAAACCGTGAGCGTGACGCGGCGCAAATTGATTTCAGTAAAGGCGAAGCGCAGAATGATTTTCATTGCATCCGTTCCGTAGCCTTTGCCCCAATCTTCGCGGTTATAGATACCCAACCCGATAAACGAGTCGCGCGAACCCCAATTGTTAATCACATCAAGATTGATATCGCCTAAAAGATGGTTATCCTCCAGCGCGCGGATGCTGAAAAAATGATTCGCAGGAGAATCTTCCTCGATCATTTTTTCAAAAAATTTTATGGCCGCTTTTGCGGAATGCAAGCGGGCCGGACCCGATTCCATCAAGCGCATCAATTCTGAATCACGCGCCTGTCCGGAAAGTGTCTTGCCGGTCTCTTCATGATCCATGGCAGAAAGACGGACAAGGTTTCCCTTGAAGATGTCTTTCATTTCGACTCCTCGGCCAACGCCGGGGCCAACCATTCTTCGCGCAAGATGCCCATCCACAAGCTGTCATAACGGATACCATCGCGCAGACCTTCGCCGCGCATTCTGCCTTCGAGTCTGAAGCCAACTTTTTCATATGCTTTCAATGCGCGTTCATTGTAGGCATGCAGTCCGAGCGAAACACGGCGCAGGTTAAGCTCAAGGAATGCGTATTGAACAGCCAAACCCACAGCCTCTGAACCATAACCCCTGCCCCAATAATCGCGCTCGCCAATTGAAATACCCAACCAGGTATCGGCATGGGTCCATGAACTAATCCACAGACCCACGCCGCCGATCAATTTATCGTCAGCCAGAGTGCGGATGGAAAATCGAAATGACTTTGAATTATTTTCAGCGCGTTTTTCAGTGAACTCTTTGATCTTTTTTTCAGACCATAATTGAGCAGGGTCACTGTCTGCAAGGCGATGTTGTTCTGTATCTCGATCCCACTTGACATATGCCTTTGCCAGCACTTCCGGGGACTCATCCCCCAGGCGGACGAGGGTGCCGCGATAGATGTCTTTCATCGCATCACCCTACGCCTTTACCTGCTCACGCCATTCAGCATTCAACAAGCCGAAAGAGACGAGGTCCCAAATTTCTCCGTCACGGTTCAAAGCTTTACGCCTGCGGATCTCCTCCATAAAACCAAGCTTCTGAAAGAGGCGCAGCGCGCCTTCGTTATAGGCCGGCACAACCGCAGTAACGCGATAGAGATTCAGTTCACCAAAGGCATA
>JBBSCM010000032.1:0-20514 GCA_038250295.1 Anaerolineales bacterium
TTTCCATGGATTCGGGTACGGAGACAAATGCCGCTTCGTGGAAAATGATATTAACGCCGCGCACAGCTTCGGTTACACGCGAGGCATCGCGCAGGTCACCTTCGATGATCTCGACATCCAGGCCCTTCAAGTTCTCACGTTTACCTGAGGAGAAATTATCCAGAATACGCACATCTGCGCCCTGGTCAAGCAATAGGCGTGCAATATGCGAACCGATGAAACCTGCGCCACCTGTGATTAGATATTTCATTTTAATTTTTCTCCATGAAAAATTTTTACCGAATGGGGAGTGCAAAAGCTCTACTCTTGCCTTTCGGAAGTAGAACTTCCGAACTCAAAAAATTACCTGCCTGTCCTTCGTAATACGGTACCAATGGTACGCAAGACAATAGTGAAATCCATTCCAAGTGTGCGGTGTTTGATGTAGTAGAGATCATACTCAAGCTTGACCGAAGTCTCTTTTATACTGGCAACATAGCCGTAGTTGATTTGCGCCCAGCCTGTAAGGCCAGGTTTAACCAATAAACGTGCGCGATAAAAGGGAATCTGCTTTTGAAGCTCTGCGACCAGGGAGGGTCTCTCCGCGCGCGGGCCAACCAGGCTCATTTCACCGGTCACCACACTCAGAAATTGCGGCATTTCATCCAGACGCGTGCGCCGTAAAAAATTTCCAACGCGAGTGATGCGCGGATCATTCTCCGCGGCAAATCTGGCCTCGCCATCCTCTTCAGCATTTTGTTTCATGGAACGGAATTTATAGATCTTGAATAAACGCCCGCCCTTTCCCAGCCTCTCCTGCGAATAAAAAATAGGGAAACCGCTCTCCAAAATAATCCCTGTCGCAATAAATGGGAAAATAATGACAAAGATCAGTGTTCCAACCAAACCGCCGAGAATATCCATCAGGCGTTTAAACAACTCATAGACGCCGCTGACACGGACCTGATCCACAAAGGAACGAATGACCCAGTCCGATTCAAGATGCTCCACCGGCACACGCTGGGTCAGTTCTTCATACATAATGGGCATGCGTGTGACCTCGATACCGCTTTCCTGTGTGTCCAGAATGGTCTGAAACGTTTCACCTTTCATCTCGCCATTGATCGCAACTACAATATCTGAAATTTGATATTCTTCAATAATATCCATCAGTTTTCGGCTTGGGGCCAACACTTTAAATCCTTGATAGTATTCACCCTGTTTACCCATATCGTCATCGATCAAGCCAACCAAGTGAAATGGCGGCGGTTTGAACTTGCAATAAATGTCCACCAGCGAGTGTCCGCCCTTGCCTGCACCGACGATCAACACGCGGCGCATAAGCCCTGATGAGGTGTAGAGTCGAATATAGATGCCTCGCCAGGCCAGGGTTAGGAAGGAGGCGAGCACGAGAAATGCGCCCACACCGATACGAGGTAAAGAACTCGGATCTTGATTGAACGTAAAAACCAGGGAATATCCGAGCAGCCCCACGAGCGGCGCAACTGCAATCGCCCGCAATGTCTTTCTCCAGCTTGAGGCGGTATGTGTTTCATAAGAATCGACCATCAATAAAAGCCAGATCAGAGGAAGCAGGTAAAACCAAAAGGGCGGGGTTACTTCAATCAAAGACGCGGCCCTGGAAGACTTTACCCCGCTTTGAATTAAATTATATAGGGAATATTGATACCAAGTATACAATGCCAGGAACATCGCACCCGCCGAGGCAATAAAATCGCCTATCAACAGGATCGTGCGCTGTTCGCTGGGTCTTAATCGTAAAGAGGGTCTTAAAATATCAGCCATGTTTACTAATCTTGAATGGGTTTGCAACACTACTCCATAAAAAGCCTGCGCCCCATGCAATGTGCATGGTCATGATCGCGAGCGGCAAGCCAACCAGAAAGATGGCATTCTTTTTTTCAATGGTCATCTTTAAACCAGCCAGCCCGAGTATGGAAATATATATCAACACCTGAGCGGCAAGAATATAACGCGCAAGCCCGGAAAACAAGGATAACACAATAAAAATAAACAGAATTAATACGAACACAGGCGGCAACGCCTGCCGCCAGCGCAATGTGTGCGGATATCGTTTGAGCATTTTAAACTTCCAAAAGCCGTACCGCCAATATTGATGCGCCAATTTCCCCAACGTGCTTCGTGAAAAATAAACTGAGCGAATCGATGGATCCAGCCAGACTGTTCCGCCAGATTCGCGCACGCGCGTGTTGAATTCGTAATCTTCATTCGCCAACAATGTTTCATCGAATGCACCGATCCTGTCAATTAATGCGCGGCGAAATGAACCGAATGGCACCGTATCCGCTGCGCCTGCTTTTGCATTGAGACGATACATCGCATCCCCCACTCCCAATGGATGCGCAGCCGCGAACGAAATCGATTTTGCAATCCAGGTATCAGCGCCCGCGCGGATTTCCCACACGCCGCCCACGTTATCACCTTTGCCAGATTCGTGCGCCGCCACACACCGTTCCACATATTCTGGAATGGGCATGGAATGCGCATCCAGGCGGACGATGATCCCGCCTCGTGACTCACGAATGGCCTGATTCAGTCCCGAGGGAATCGTCCGCGCTGAATTTTCAACCACGCGCACTGATAAATCTGCATGTTCTATTTGAAACTCAGCGATCACAGCGCGTGTGCGGTCTGTGGACATGCCGTCAGAAATGATCAGCTCCATTTGCGCACGCGGATAGGTCTGCGCGAGAACAGAATCAAGCAAGTGACGAATGGTGGTTTCTTCGTTATAACAAGGGACAATGATGGAGACAAAAGGGTTCATGGTGTTTGGGGCAGATCACGTAATACGTGTTGCGTGTTGCGTAATCAACTTTCTACTTGTGTACTTGTTTACCTGTGTACGTGCCTGCCTGTGTGCTTCTCAACGGCAAAAACACATCAAAGGTGGTCCCTTCCCCAAGCCTGCTGCGGACGCCAATTCTACCACCATGCGCCCCTACGATTTCATGCGCAATCGCCAGTCCCAGCCCTGCGCCATGCTTCTCGCCGCCTCCTCGGGCAGGGTCTGCCTGATAAAAGCGATCAAAGATATGCTCACGCGCTTCTGCGGGGATCCCAGCGCCTGTATCAGAAACAGAAACCAGCATTTCTTCGGCGACAACCATCGCCCGCAAAGAAATCAAACCACTGCGTGGAGTGAATTTTAGTGCGTTATCCACAAGGTTGGTAAAGACCTGTGCCAGCCGATCACCATCAGCAGTGAGGCTTGGCAGATCTGTATCAGCCTCCACTTTAATATTCACGCCCGCTCTTTGTAATTGCGGAGTAAATTTTTCTGCAACCGCATTCAATAGCGCGGGTATATTCACATGAGCCATTGTTATATTCGCCGTACCCGCATCCAGCCGCGCCAGATCGAGCAAATCCAGCACCATGCGATGCATCCGCCCCGATTCAGCATAGATCACCTGCGCGGCCTGTTGGCGTGCATCCTCAGTATCTGCTGTGCCGTCCAAAATTGCCTGCGAGAATCCCTGGATGGATGTAAGCGGTGTTTTCAATTCATGAGAGACGTTCGCCACGAATTCGCGCTGTGACTTTTGACTCGCCTGCATGCGCGTGACCATGGAATTAAATGCGCGTGTCAATTCCTGGACCTCAAGCGGGCCGCGCACATCTACAGGTTTTGCCTCTGCTGACGGGAGTGCGCGGGCAGAAGCGATCACCCTCTGCAATGGGTCAGCGATCCAACGCGCAAAAAAGAACGCAATTGCAAGCGACAGGAGCAATGCGATCGATCCACTTTGCAGAATAATGGGAAGAAAATCGTTGACAAATACATTTGCAAGTAGAACGCGTGGACGCGGCGTGGCGACCATCAGCCAGGTCTTATCAGGCAGTTGCTGCATGGAATAAAGCCATGCAATTTTATTCTCGTCGCGCACCAGAGAATCATTGCGGACCAATAACTTCTTTTTGGGGAATGGCAGCGCAGACTCCTTCCCTGCATGGGTATCCAACAGAATCTGCTTATCTTTGGAAAATAATAAAACACGGACATTAAAGTTTTGCGAAGCGCGTTCTGCTGTTAGTGAAAGAGGTTGTTCATTACTTTGCAGTACCGCAGTTTGGACTGTGCGCAGCCGTTCCAATGTTTGACGAGTGGATAGGGGGTTTCGAATCAGATAGACGAACAAAACAATCGCCACAACACCCAATGCAGTGACGATAAGCAAGGCATAACTTAACCAAAGGCGGGAACGAAGGGAGGAGAACATAGGAAATTACGTCATTGCGAGGAGCGCTCTTGTTCTTTGCGACGAAGCAATCTCCTCATAAGCCGGGTCTCGATACACCCTTCGCAAAGAACGCTCAGGGCTGCTCGACCACCAGCTTTCAGGCGATTACACGACCAATTTATACCCAACACCGGTAACTGTTTCTATTTTTACTGTACCACCTTCCAATTTTTTACGAAGGTGCGCAATGTGGACATCCACGGTGCGGGTTTGGCCGTAGAAATCAAAACCCCAGGCAAGTTGAAGCAATTGTGCGCGGGTAAACACGCGGCCGGGTTGTTCTGCCAGAGTGAGCAAAAGGTCAAATTCCTGGGTACGCAGGTCAAGGGTCCGCGAAGCGATGCGCACTTCTCGTGAGGCCGGGACAATGGTCAAGTCACCGCGATGGATGGGATTGGAATCTGTTTGTTTCCTGTTATCGCTTCTTCTCAAAATGGCTTTAACGCGCGCGATCAACTCACGCGGATTAAACGGCTTGGTAAGGTAATCATCCGCGCCGAGTTCGAGGCCGAGGATCTTGTCGATATCTTCGTCGCGCGCAGTGAGCATGATGACGGGCGTTGAGTCGCCATCCATCCGCAATTTTCGGCAGACTTCAAAACCATCCAATTTCGGGAGCATCACATCCAAAACGATCAAAGCGGGATGATGCTTTGCAACCGCTTCAAGCGCAGCTTCGCCATCGGCCACATCCTGCACGCGAAAACCATCACGCTCGAAATACATGCGCGCAAGCTGGACAATGGATGGTTCATCGTCGACCAGGAGGATGAGTTCAGAGGACATGTATATATAAACCCTAAAGGTCTCATTAAAGACCTTTAGGGTTTGTTAATTAAACAAGCAGTGCAACAGCTTCTATCTCAACAAGCCCGCCTTTGGGTAAACCGGCAACCGCGATAGTACTGCGCGCCGGCGGATTTTCACCAAAGAATTCCGCATAGACAGGATTCATCTTAGCAAAGTCATTCATATCTTTTAAAAATACGGTGGTCTTAACGACCTGATCCATGCTGGAGCCAGCTGCTTCAAGCACATTGCGGATATTTGTCAAAGCCTGGCGGGTTTGCTCTTCGACGGTGCTCCCGATCAATTCACCCGTGGCAGGGTCGAGGCCGATCTGCCCGGCTGTGTAAACCATGGACTCTGTCCGAATAGCCTGTGAGTACGGACCGATGGCCTTCGGAGCCTTTTCTGTATGAACAACATTCTTTTTCATGATGACCTCATTGTGATGATATTTATTTTAGGAATTATGAAACAAGTTCATTTTAATCCAGAATAAGGATTATGTCGTTGCGAGGAGGGCACTCGCTCTTACCGACGAAGCAATCCCCTTGTTAATAGGAGACTGCTTCGTTGCCTCGCAGCGACATGGCGTTAATAAAACAACGGCACAGTTGCCCATACCGTTGTTATTGAAAGTAAATCAAGTGATTACGTGTCTTTTTGGGGGTTGCCTTCTGGTTTATTGGCTTCACGGAAAGCTTTCAATGCTTCACGCAAAGCTTTGCCCGTCCCATTCATCGTGGATTTGAGTTGCTCCATTTTCGCGCGAAACTCCTTCAGCGTGGACTTGGCTTGCTCAACATCCGTCACCTTGCCATTCGCGTCAAATCCCTGATGTGAATTAACAATGACGCTCATACTGTCGTAGATCGGCCTCCCACTCTTCAACGCGGACGCAAACGCATCCAATGCAGCTTGCAGGGCGGTAACATCCTTACCATTCTCGGCGGCTTTATCTATTCTTGCCTGGAACTTCGCAATTTGCGCATCGGTATCCTCAAATCCCTTGCCGAGGCGTTCATAGTTTTTCAACTGACGCGCCCAAGCCTGCTCCAGCTTTTCATTGGATACCTCACCCTTGGGCGGGTTTTCCCCTTGAGCAAAAGCACTGGTCATTGGGAATGCCGCAAAGACGAGGGCGGCGGCCAAAGCTGCCAAAATCGTTTTCTTGAAAATGTTCTTCATCGTAGGTCTCCTTTTTATATGGGTTACGATGCTGATTTTAGATGGGAGAGGTTATATGCGTGTGGTGCGGATGTAAAATGATTGTAAATTGTTGGTTGAATGTTCGGCGATGATCAGGAGAGTTTCTCAAGATCATGGGGTTGTATAGAAACTTCATAAATCCAAGCGCGTCAATGCTTTCTTGAAATCTTCAGGATACGGCGCGATAAAGGCAACCCGTTCATTTGAAACAGGATGATTAAATGATAAGGAATATGCATGTAAAGCGGGACGCGCAATGATTTCTGTTTCGGGCGCGCTGTATAGGATGTCTCCCAGGAGCGGATATCCCAACGCATAAGCATGGACCCTGATCTGATGCGTTCGCCCCGTCGTCGGGCGGGCTTCCAGCAGCGCCGCTCCTTCAGCCAGTTCGGGGGACATCTGAATCCAGTTAAGGACTCGGAATCTCGTCTCGGAGCGGAGGCCGTTCTTATCATCCACCTTGGTTCTGTGTTTATTCCCCACGTTGACTCGCAGCGGGAATTTTGTGATCCTTTCCTTCCACGGCGGCGCACCTACTGTGATGGCGCGATAAACCTTTTCAGCCTCGTGTTTTTCGAACTGGATGTTGAGAGAGCGATGAGCCTCTGGTGTTAAAGCAAAGACCATCACCCCGCTGGTGGATTTATCGAGACGGTGCACAATCCACACCTTTTCATATTCCGCTTCGAGCAACTTTACGAGATACGGCGCATCTGGCTCCCAGCCTTCAGGGAGCACGGAAAGCCCGGCGGGTTTGTTGAGGATGAGGATGTGTGAGTCTTGGTGGATGATATTCATAGCCGCCCTTATTGTACCGTGATGAAAGTGTATTCCGCCTTACAAAAATTAACTGTGGTGAACGATACTGGATAAGAGAGCAGTCACAAATTCGGAGTAGACCTCAATGACCCTATTGATGACCCCATCAGGTTGTGTAATCTATTATAGGTAATGGGTTTTAGTAAATGATGGTTACGGCAAACCAACAGCGTGTGGCATTGCCTATCATTTACGTGGCTCCACTGCCCAAAAATGTACTTTGAGAAAGCCATACGAATGAATTTCTGTAACTAGCACTTCTGTTCTAATAATGATAAAATCTCTCCTCCACAGGAGAGATTTATGTCCCACACAATCACTGTTCAACAACTGAGCAAGACCTATCAGGTGCCTGAGCGCGAAGGCGGGTTTGGCGCAGCGGTTCGTGGATTCTTTAATCGCAAGTATAAGGATGTGAAGGCGGTACAGGGAGTTAACTTTACGATTGAGCAGGGAGAGATCGTCGGCTTTCTTGGGCCGAATGGCGCAGGGAAAACCACCACGCTCAAAATGCTCTCGGGTCTGCTTCACCCCACTGGAGGAAACGCCACCGTACTTGGGTATACGCCGTGGGAACTTAAGCAAGATTACCTGCGCTCAATGACCCTTGTCATGGGACAGCGCAACCGTCTGTCTTGGGATATTCCTGCCGCAGATTCATTTCTGCTTAATCAAGCCATTTATCGAATCCCCGATGATGAATATCAACAAACCTATAAAGAACTGGATGAACTACTTGAACTCGATCCATTAATGAAAAAGCCCGTTCGTAATCTCTCCCTCGGCGAACGCATGAAATGTGAGATCGCAGTCGGATTGCTTCATCGCCCTAAAGTTTTATTTTTGGATGAACCCACCATTGGGCTTGATATCACAGGTCAGGTGCGCATCCGCGAATTTTTACGTGAGTACAATAAACGCACGGGCGCCACGATTTTGCTTACGAGTCATTACATGGCAGATGTGACCGCATTATGCGAGCGCATTATCATTATTCACCAGGGTCAGCTTAAATATGACGGCGGCATCACCGACCTCTCGCACAAGATCGCTCCGTTCAAGTTGATCGGTGTCAGGTTGTCAGATGCGGACTCTCATGATCTAAGCGGATACGGCACGCAGGTCCAAAACGAAGAAGATGCGGATAAGCGTTACATCCAGGTCAAGGCGGAGGACGTTACGCGCGTCACATCCAGGCTGTTAGCCGATCTGCCCATCCACGACATCACCATCACCGATCCGCCTATCGAGGATGTCATTGAGCAGGCGTTTAATCAGTAGATTGATTCTGGAGTGCAGGAGCAAGCTCCTGCATGTCAAGCAGCAAGCTGCTTGACTCCAAAAGGAGCCCCATGTTTCTAATCATCAAACGACTCTGGCAGGTCAACTGGGCCGAACAATGGCAATACCGCGCCAACCTGCTGATGTATTTATTGTATTGGCTGGTCTCACCGATCATTTACCTTGCTGTGTGGACAAGCATCGCCAACCAAAATGGTGATGTAAATGGCTTCACTGCCAACGACTTCATCACTTACTACATGGTCTTGCTGATCTGCGACCAGATCACCAGCAACATCGTCATTCACACATTTGGATACAAAATTCAGGACGGCACACTTTCAGGCGAATTGATCCGTCCGATCCATCCCATGCTGACGAATGCCCTGGTCAATAATATCGCATTCAAGGTACTGACCATTCTCGGGTTTATCCCTGTCTGGATCGTCCTGCTCTTTTTATTCAAGCCGGATTTCAGCAATGTGGCCTTAAGTGGAATCCTGCTATCCATCCCTGCGATGATATTAGGTTTCTTTGTCAGTTTTCTACTCTCAGCAACCATCACCGCCCTCGCATTCTGGACTACTAAAATTTACTCGATCCATGAATTTTATTTTGCGCTGATCCTTTTGTTCTCGGGTCAGTTCGTTCCGCTTCCGCTCATGCCCAAACTTGTACAGGATATTGCCCAATATCTTCCTTTTCAGCTCTTCATATATTATCCAATTCAACTGATCCTCGGAAAATTATCCACCGAACAGATCATTCAAGGCTATCTATCGGGAATCGTCTGGTTTGGAATCAGCATCCTGCTCTTCAACCTGGTGTGGCGAAACGGCGTCAAAAGATATTCAGCGGTGGGAGCATAGACATGCATACTTTAAAACTGCTCTCTTCATTCTTCAAAGTCAATGTTCAAATGTCGCTGGCCTATCGCGCAGATATGGTGGTAAATATTTTACTCAACCTGATGTGGCTCGGCTGGGAACTGCTCAGCCTGAACATTATCTTCAGCAACACCACCACCCTCGGCGGCTGGGGATTTGGCGAATTGATCGCGCTGCTTGGCGTCTTCCGCCTCGTCAACACGATGATGATGGCGCTGATCTGGCCGAATACCGAAAAATTCAATCAAAGCATCCGCGATGGTTCCATGGACTACACCATTCTGCAGCCTGTCAACAGCATGTTCCTGGTCACCTTCTCGCGTATCACCGTTTGGCGGATTTGGGATCTGATCCTTGCGATTGGCTTGATGGTAGTCGGCATTAATATGACAGGCGACACAACCACCGCGCTTCACATCCTGACCTTTATGCTGCTCGCCACCAGCGGCACGATTGTCATCTACAGCCTGTGGATCGTCTTAATCGCCCTCACCTTTTGGTTCACCAAGTTCGACAATAACGTCACCATCCTGCATGCCCTGCTTGATGCGGGCCGCTACCCTTCCACGGTATATCCAGTCTGGTTAAGAGTGATCGTCACGTTCATCATCCCAATTGCCGTGGCAACCACAATTCCCCTGCAGGCCTTACGCGGAGATTTGAACCTCAATCAAATCGTTTTGTTCTTTGCTGTTGGAGTCCTCAGCTTTTGGATTGCAACCCGAGTATGGAAATCGGGATTAAAACGATACAGCGGCGCAAGCAGTTAGAAAAAAACGGCGAACCAGTGGTTTGCCGTTTTTTAATTCTTTTCAGCCCCACTTATCTTTTTTGCTTTGCAACATACATCGTCACCGCTTCGAGCATGAACTCAGCCAGTTGCGGATGCATCTTGTCAAAGTTGGCTTTGAACTTTGGGTCATCGTTGTAGCCGTTGGCAAGACCCAGCAGTTGATCGAGATTCGGAGTCCAGAAGTAGTCCATGTGTTTGCGCCAGCGTTCCACGATGGCTTGTGCCTTAGCGCTGCCTGCGCCTTTTGGCATGGCGGCGATCATATCCTTATATACCACACTGCCTTCCGCCATGATGGCTTCCTTCTTCGCTGCGGAATACGCCTTCCACTTCTTGTTGGATACACGCACGATTTCGGGGTCATATAATTGCTCGGCTTCGAGAGCATATTTCTCCTGCTCTTCTTCGCTAAAGCCTTCAAAATAATTTTTTTGGCTCATGATTTTTTCTCCTTTCAAATGATTAATAGTATTGTCCACTGTGACGAGTAACCGCTTCGTTCTTTCCATTTGTTTGCCCAGCGATGCTTTGTGAGTTTCCAACGCTTTCAGCGCGTCAAAGTCACGGCGTCCTATGATCTTACGGATGTCTTCCAGCGGCATATCCAACTCTCGATAGAACAGGATTTGTTGCAGCTTTAAGAGAGCCTCCTCCCCGTAGTAGCGATAGCCATTATCGCCAATGCGGGATGGCTTGAGGAAACCAATATCATCGTAATGATGCAAAGTCCGTGGCGTCACACCAGCCATTTTGGAGAGTTGTTTTACAGTGAACATGGTTCCAATATAAACCCTAACGTTACGTTAATGTCAAGGGTAAAATGGAACTTTTTGTGCCACCCAGCGTCAAATAGAATGAAAATAAATCTTGGAGATGAAAATGAAAAAAACATCCTTATTATGGACTGCCTTGTTTCTTATCGCCGGGACAATACTTGCCGCTTGTTCTGGCAATCCTTCCGCCTCATTAACTGGTTCGTGGAAATTGATCTCATACGGCTCCCCCGCCAACCCAGCGCCTGCGGCGCCGGATATAGATACTTCCATTGAATTTGCCTCAGATGGAACACTTACCGGTAACGTCGGCTGTAACGGCTTTGGCGGTGACTACACAGTGGAAGGAAACAATATCGTCTTTGGGCAGATCATATCCACATTGATGTTATGCGAAGGCCCTGTCGGAGAACAGGAAGCAGCCACGCTGGCTGTATTCACTGAGTCCGCACCGTTCGTCGTTGACGGTGACACGTTGACAATTACATCCGCGGATGGTAGTTCTGTCGTAGTGCTTGTCCGCAAATAATTAAAATGCCGATTTTGAAAAGAGCCAGAGATATGCTCTCTGGCTCTTTTGTTTTTAAAAGGATGTCACACGATACCAAATCTCCACGTTGACGTTTATCATTTTACTGTGCTGAATATCCATTCCCAAGCTTGGCTCAGCAGGTGCTACTGCACGTGATTTCATCATCATCGCTTGCGGCTGAAACATCGCAGGCGCTTCTTCATCGTATGAATTTTCAATAAAATCATAAATGCCCAGCAGCTTGACTCCCAAAGATGCCACAATTTTATCTGCTTTGGATTTTGCTTTTGCAAGCGCTGATTCCAACCCGCGTTCTCGCGCTTCGTCTTCGGGATACTTCCAATCGATGCGATCCAGCGCAGCATTTTTTTGAGATGTGATGATATCCAGCAGTTCGGCAATTTGATCAAGTTCATCGCATCGGACTCTTAACCGATAGCTGGCGCTCGACGATCTGAGCAATACGCCGCTGGAAGTTTCTATATGCACGCCTTGTAAATGGATATTTTCCGCAGCGATTCCAAAACGTGTCAACTCATCTACAAGTTGACTCACCTCCTTGGCTTTCTTCATCGCTTCACTCCCGCTGATGACTGACGAGCCTTTGACGGTTACATACAAGTCCGCGTGGGAGGCAAGAATTTCCTCGCGGTGCGATGTGGAGATTTTTATGGTGTCGGGTTTGGATTCCATGAGTTTCCTCGTCTTCGTCATTGCGAGGAGGGCGCTCTTCCCGACGAAGCAATCCTCAATAGAGTGAAGAGATTGCTTCGGGCAAAGCGCATCGCCCTCGCAATGACGGAAATTATTATGTCACAGTCAACTTCTGTCTCGGATATTTCTCGTAAAGCTTCTTTTCCATCACACGCTTAATTCTATCAAAACCTTCCCATACTTCCACAAAGGATGTATATAGCGGCGCGAAACCCAAACGAATATTATCAGGTTCGCGGAAATCAGGGATGACGTTCATCTCTTCGATCAGGGCGCGGTTGATGCGGTAGCCTTCGGGGTGGCGGATGCTGATATGTGATCCACGTCCGGCAGAGTCAACTGGGGAGCCGAGGGAAAAGTCAAATGGGGCAAGCAGGCTTTCGGTCAGGAACGAGGCGTAGTCGGTTAGCAAGATGGATTTAGCGCGGATGGAGTCCATGCCTGCTTGCAGAGTCGGTTCGAGGGCGGCTTCCATGGTAAGAAGAGAAATCATCGGTTGAGTGCCCACTAAAAATCTTTGTACGCCTTCAGCAGGTTCGTAATCGAGTCCAAAATCAAAAGGTTTTTTTTGTCCCCACCAACCCCAGATGGGTGAGGAGAGTTTTTCTTGTATTTTTCTGTTGACATAAAGAAACGCGGGCGCGCCCGGGCCGCCATTGAGATACTTGTACGTACAGCCAATGGCGAGATCAACATTGCAATCATCGAGTTTAACTGGAACAGAACCAACAGAGTGACTCAAATCCCATAAGACCAGCGCGCCTTTTTTATGCGCGAGTTCCGTGATGCGCTGCATATCGTAAAGATAACCGCTTTTGAAAACAACATGCGAAAACGTGACCAGCGCTGTGTTTGCATTGATGGATGATTCGAGTTCAGCAAGATTGGGCGTAATGTCGTTGTCACTGGCGCCAATGCGAATAATTTCGTGGTCTCGACTGCTTGCGTCTTGACCACCGTCAAGTAAATTAACAACGCCTTGCAAAATATATAAATCAGACGGGAAGTTGAATGTATCTGTGATGATTCTTTTTTTGTTTGGTTGCAGAGTTAATGCAGAAGCAGCAAGTTTGAACAAGTTAATGGAAACCGTATCATTAACTAAAACTTGCCCTGCCGCCGCGCCGACGAGTTGACCGATCTTATCGCCAACACGCGCAGGCGCATCCCACCAGCCCTTGTTCCAGCCACGGATCAAGTCACTGCCCCACTCTTCTTCGACAATTTGTTTCGCGCGCTCGATGGCAACTTTGGGTAAACGTCCCAGTGAATTGCCGTCGAGATAAATGAGATCGGGATCGTTTATGATGAAGGCCTCGCGGAACGAGGCGAGCTTATCTTGTGAATCTAATTGGGATGCATACTCAAGAGATGGTTGAAAATCCTTTTTCATTTTGATTATTTTCCTTCCATCTATTTATAAAGAGGACACGGCGCCGCCGTGTCCCTACTAAGTTTATTCTTCTTTGCGAAGAGCCGGAAACAACAAAACTTCGCGTATGGAATGTTTGTCAATCAGCAGCATCGCGAGGCGGTCCACGCCCATGCCGAAGCCGCCGTTCGGAGGCATTCCATAGCGCATGGCTCGCAGATAATCTTCATCCAGCGGATGTTTCTCCTCTTCATCGTCGGTGTAATCACGCCCCATCTCAATGAAGCGCTGTTCCTGGTCGAGCGGATCGTTCAACTCGGTGAAGGCGTTGCATATCTCAAAGCCAGCGGCGTAGCCTTCAAATCGCTCAACTGTGAGAGGATCGCCCGGGATGGATTTTGCCAGCGGTGAAATGTCACGCGGATAGTTATAGAGGAAAGTCGGTTGGATGAGCGTTGGCTCGAGAAATTCACCAAGCAGAAAATCGATCATCTTGCCTCGTGCAGATTTCGGGTCGGGCGTCTTATTTCCGTGTTTGGCTTTGATGGCTTTGAATAATTCATCGGCAGTTTTATATTCGGCAATATCAATTCCGCTGGTCTCAAGAATGCCAACGCGCATTTCCACGCGCTTCCAGGGCGGCTTGAAATCCAATTCATACTCGCCAAATTTGACCGTGGTGGAGCCAGTCACTTTTTCAGCGGCGAAAGCAACCATTTGCTCGGTCAATTCCATCACTTGCAAATAATCAGCATAGGCCCAATAAAATTCAAGCTGTGTAAATTCGGGGTTATGTTTGAATGAAACACCTTCGTTGCGAAAATCACGGCCAATCTCGTAAACGCGTTCAATGTTGCCAACAAGCAAACGCTTGAGATACAACTCGAACGAAATTCGCAAATACATATCCTGCTCGAGTTCGTTGTGATGAGTCACGAACGGACGCGCCGCCGCGCCGCCATATAACGGCTGCAAAATCGGCGTTTCGACTTCGAGGAATTCATGATCATCCAGAAAAGTTCGTAGAGCCTTAATTAATGTGGCGCGTTTGCGGAAGGTCTCGCGTACTTCTGGGTTGACGGCGAGGTCGGCATATCGTTGACGCGCGCGGATTTCAGGTGACTCAAGCGCGGCATATCGCTTGACCGTTCCATCCTCCTGGGTTACATCTTTGTCAGCGGGCAGAGGGGTAATGGATTTGGCAAGCAGCTTGAAATCATGGACATGCAGCGTGATCTCACCGGTCTTCGTGCGGAACATAACACCAGAAGCCTGAATAAAATCGCCCAGGTCAAACATCTTATTGAACAAATCCACGCGGTCTTTGCCAAGCTCGTTAGTTCGAAAGAACAATTGAATCTTGCCGCCGCTATCTTCGATATGAGCAAACGAGACCTTACCCATTGCGCGGCTGGCACGGATGCGGCCCGCAAGCGTGGCCTTTACTTCGGGCGTCGAATCAGGCGAAGCATTGGTGGTTGAGCGTGTCGAAACCTCGGCGGCTTCAAATTCAGCGATGACTTGTGCGCTGGTATGAGTCCGCTCGGCGCGCGTGGGATATGGATCAAATCCCTCGGCGCGGAGTTCTTCGATTTTCTGCAATCGGATTTTTTCAAGGGAGGTGTATTCTGCCATGATGTTTCTTTCTTTCACTTTTTCGTCATTGCGAGGAGGGCACTTGCTCTTTCCGACGAAGCAATCTCCTTAACATTGCTGGAGATTGCTTCGGGCGAAAGTGCATCGCCCTCGCAATGACGGATAAACTTTATACAAAAAGCCTCGCGAGCGTGAGCGCGCGAGGCTAAAGAAGTCGCGCAGAGATTAGCCGACTTTGATGATCTTTACGTTATAAGTGCCGCCGGGAGTTTCCACTTTCACGGTCTCGCCCACTTTGTGAGACAAAATCGATTTGCCGATCGGCGACTCGTTTGAGATCTTGCCTTCACGCGGGTTAGCCTCCGCCGCGCCTACAATGATGAAGGTCTCGGCTTCAAAGTTGCCTTCTTTAATGGTCACTTTTGATCCGACCTGGATGACATCACCCTTCTTGGATTTGCCGTTTTCTTCAATAATATGAGCTGTGGCAAGGAGAATATCCAGTTCCTGAATACGGCCTTCCACGAAAGCCTGCTCATTTTTGGCGGCTTCATATTCGGCATTTTCGATCAGTTCCCCGCCCTCCATAGCCTCGTGCAAACGTTCGGCTACTTCCTGTCTCTTGGCGGTGCGTAGGTGATCCAGTTCCTCTTGAAGCTTTTGAAAGCCCTCTTTGGTAAGGAAATTGGTTGGCATGATATTGTCCTGCTATATAGAATTTTGCACCTCCGAAACAGAGATGCAAGTGATTAAAAATTTCCGGTGGTATCGTCCGGAAAATCGCCAATACTATATCATAATTCAAAACGTGTTACAAGCCCCAAAAGCATGGCAAAGATTTGTCTAGGCAAAAGACAAAAGGCGGATGCCGCTATTCCCCGCCCAATATTGACGGATCTTCGCGCGCATGTCTTCCGGGCTTTCAAACAACATCCCCATCTGGGATGTGTAGGCGGCTATCGCATCCTGCCATAAGCTCAAACCTGCTTCTGAGACCGTATGAACGGTTTCTTTCAGCCCGGCAGTTTTCGGCGCCAATTCTTCAGGATGGTTGAACAGATAGGGAATATCCACATCATAAAGAGTGGGACGCTGGAGCAATTCCACGGCGCGGCGCACGAGAACATGGTCAAGGTGTGAACCAAGCGCCAGTTGGCAGACCAGTTGATCGGTCGGTTTGAGGCGGGCGGAAATAGATTCTGCTATTCGAGCGGGCAAATCATCATCGTCATGATGTGGAGGAACAAAAACATCGGAGTAAAGCCAATCCCCGTTTTTCCCGCGTCTGTAAATGCAATCCAAATAATCAAAATGGATTGCTTTCGCGCCGACGATAGTTGCGGCATTCACATCTTCAGCGCGGCGGGCTGTTATCACTTCAGCCGCGGCAGAGATGCCCCACTGTTTATGAAGGACTTGTGCAAAGGGAGAGAGTTCTTCAGTGGGAGGAAAACCGCACATGAATGTCCAGATTTCCACTTCCATGCCCGCGTGAGTCTGCTCGTAAATCAGGCCGCCAGCCGAGAGTACGGCGTCATCCAGGTGAGGGGAAATATATATCCAGCGCATGGCCATTTTTACCACAAATTGGCAATGAAACCAAAGGCGATTTGAAGTAAACTATGGTTTCGGAGGCTCGATGCAGGAACGGCGCAAGGAAACACGCAAGAATCTGATGGCGTACACGCAGGTGTTTGACCTGTATGGAGGCTTCTTGCTAGGCTATCTTGGTGACCTGACCCTGAAAGGCGCGATGATCATTTGTGACAGGGCCATCGAAGAAAATATTGATCTTACACTCGGCCTCGAACTACCCGAACTGCCCGTTATCAAATCAGCGCGTGTCACCATTCCAGCGCGAGCACTTTGGTGTCAGCAGGATATAAGCCCGGAGTTTTTCAATGTCGGCTTTGAATTTAAAGATGTCACAGACGAACAAAAGGAAGTAATTCAGGCGATCATTGATAATTATGAATTCCGCCGGGATGTGCCGCCCAACTATCCGATCAAACCTTCACCGGGAAAATAATTTACGACATGCAAATGACAGCCGTGCGCTCCGCTTCGCGAGCATAGGGCTGTCATTTTTATGTTAAACTCCGATTATGCCAAAAGCAAAAACGCTTTTCTTTACTGCCCCAAAACAAATTGAAATCAGAGAATCACACATCCCTTCTCTCAAGGAGGATGAGGTATTGGTTGAAACCATCTGTTCGGCTATCAGCGCAGGGACGGAGATGCTGGTGTATCGCGGGCAGTTTCCACATCTTTCAGATTCGCACGACGCCTTAAGCAGCGACTTGAAATATCCGCTGGCGTATGGATATGCTTGTGTGGGAAAAGTTACGGATATTGGAAAATTAGTAAATAGTAATTGGTTGAACAGATTGGTATTTGCCTTTCATCCGCACACTTCACATTTTATTAGCAATCCCAATTCCCTAATCCCAATTCCCGAGTCACTTTCCCCCGAAACCGCCTGCTTCCTCCCCAACATGGAAACGGCTGTGAATCTGGTGCAGGATGGCGCACCCATTTTGGGCGAACGTGTATTGGTTCTCGGTCAGGGCGTGATTGGGTTATTAACTGCTTCATTATTAAAAGAATTTCCATTGGAGAGCTTGGTTACGGTGGATAATTTTGAATTGAGGCGGAATGCGTTGCAGGTTGAAAGTCAGGCGCCTCAGGGAATTCGATATTCGACATTCGATCCCGTTCAAGTAGATTTCCACAAAGAAGTTAAGTCTGTTCTACGAAACGGAGCAGACTTAACTTTTGAATTGAGCGGCGCACCTTCCGCCTTGAACGACGCGATTGTTTTAACAACCTTTAGCGGGCGCATTGTCATTGGCTCGTGGTACGGAGAGAAACACGCGGATGTTGATCTCGGCGGCGCATTCCACCGTTCACGCATCAAATTGATTTCTTCGCAAGTAAGCACAATTTCACCTGAGTTATCGGGCCGCTGGAATAAGGCACGGCGCTTTGATACAGCCTGGAAAGCCTTGGAAAGAATCAAACCTGAAAAATGGATCACACACAGATTTTCATTGAACGCTGTGGGCAAAGCCTATCAACTGTTGGATGAAAATCCGCAGGAGACGATTCAAATTTTGTTTGATTATTCTTTATAAAAAGCGAGAGTATTATGGTGAAATCATACGTTGGGTTTTGGCAACGAGTCAAAGCATTTATGTGGGATTATTTAGTGATCGCAGGTTACATCGTTATTATCACCATCATGCTATGGCTAATTCATGCCTCTGAATGGCTTTTTACAAATCGTATTCAGGCACAACTCTCAGCTTTTTTACTCTTAACTTTTCCTGTCATTCTTTATTTTTCGATTCTGGAATCCTCCGCACAGCAAGCGACATGGGGAAAACACAAAGCAGGGCTAAGAGAGCGTCTGAAAACTCAAGTTTTGGCTAATCTGCGAACCATCAAGCGGATCATAGCGGCATAAATAAAGGCTTCACTTGTCTCTGGCAATCTTTCATAATCTCTGGCTAAACGGCGCTGACGAACAAGCCAGGCAAAGGTGCGCTCCACAACCCAGCGTCTGGGCAAGACCTGAAATCCAATTTGTTCTTTTGGCTTTTCAACAATTTCCAACTGCCAGCCAAAATGTTTTGCAACCCAGGCGATCAAGACTCCGCGATACCCTCCGTCTGCCCAAATCAGTTTCAAGCGTTTGATCAAGTCTGTTTGTTGCGCCACTTTTTCCAGTAAGAGTTTTGCGCCATCCCGATCTTGCATATGACCAGCCGTGACCACCACTTTCATCAGCAATCCCAGGGTGTCCACGAGTACATGTCTTCTTCGACCCGTAATGCTCTTGCCAGCGTCAAAACCACGCTCCAAACCGCCTTCCGAAGTTTTTATAGACTGACTATCCAGAATGGCTGCACTGGGCTGACTTTTCTTTTTATGTCGTCGCCGTACTTTCTGACACAAGGCTTGATTCATGCGCTCCCACAAACCTTCTTTGCGCCACAAACGAAAATAATGATAGACCGTTTGCCAAGGCGGCAGATCATGAGGCAACATTCGCCATGAACAACCACTTTGCAGAATATAGAAAATGCTGTTCAAAATTATACGCCAGCTATGTTCACGGGGACGGCCGGTCTGCGCTTCTTCGGTTGGCAGGTATGGTCGAATTTTCAACCATTGAGTATCATTCAGGTCGGTCGGGTAGGTTTGTTTCGATTTGATCATCTTCCAAGTTTGCCCGACTTCTTCTCTTTTTGCTACTTTTCAGACACTCTCTAAGAGTTATAGATCAGAATGGAAGTCGTATCAGTTTTGTAAGAGCGCTTGCTCGTACGTTGTTAAAATTTATTCCATGGGAAATATCACACACCCTCATTTGGGAAATTACTTTCTCTCCACAAACAAACTCTCTTCTTATCAACATCGGTTTTTCTCTGGTCTACCTTCTTATAGGGTTAAATGTTGTCAGCCTTCTGATAACAAAAACACATCAAACAATATATGACCTTTTGACAAAAACATTTGTTGAAAAACGCACTCAACGTTCATAAATATGAAATTTAATTACACTTCCCTCGAAACCTGCCACACCGCCAGCGGAGTTGTCCTTGTGATAGATGTGCTGCGCGCCTTTTCAAATGCCGCCTATGCTTTCTCACGCGGAGCGAAGGAAATTATATTGGTCAGCACAGTGGAAGAAGCATTGGCTCTAAAGGCCGAAATTCCAAATTCAAGGGCAATGGGCGAGGTAGGCGGACTTCCGCCAGAAGGCTTTGACTTCGGCAATTCACCCACACAAATCCTCAAAGAAGATTTGACAGGGTTATCCCTCATCCAGCGTACCGGCGCGGGGACGCAAGGCGCTGTCCGCTGTGTGAATGCGGAGGTGATGCTGGCGTCAAGTTTTGTTGTGGCGAATGCAACGGTCACACACGTTCTAAAGATTGCGCCGCCTGAAATCACTTTTGTTATTACGGGTGGTGCCACCAACGAAGAAGATCTATCCTGTGCGGAATATTTGGAAGCCCTGTTCAAAGGTCAAAATCCAGAAAAGCAGCCTTTTGTAAAACGCGTTTACGACTCGAGGGATGCCATACAACACCTTGACCCAAGTCTTCCTGAATTCCCCAAGTCCGATCTGGATTATTGCACCCGCATTAACACATTCGACTTTGCCATGCCGCTCACAAGAAAAAATAATCAACTCATCATGCAGGCTATCAAGCCCTGATGCTTGACTCCTGACACCAAATACTGGAGCACACATATGTACAACCTTGCTGTCCGCCGCGAATTTATTGCCCGCCACTTCTTAATTGGCGGAGACTGGGGAGCAGAGAACTTCCCCAACTCCCATCACTACGTCCTTGAACTGCAGCTTGAGGGAGCAGAACTCGATAAGCATGGTTACCTTGTAGATATCGTGGATGTTGAAAAGCATCTCGATGACGTGGTCAGCTATTACAAAGAGCAAATGCTCAATGAAAA
>JBBSCM010000033.1:0-20325 GCA_038250295.1 Anaerolineales bacterium
AATTGGCGCAGCCTGAGCCTAAAACTTTGATGGTAAGCATGATGAATCTCCTAACTCGGACAAGCCGAAACCAAAAAGGATTCAACCACAAAGGCAACAAAGGCACACAAAGGAAAACCTAAAAAAACCTTCGTGACCCTTTGTGACCCTTCGTGGTTCAAAAAATTTTTGTACAAAAAGCAAGCATTTAACTTTCTAAGTTCCTAACTCGGACAAGCCGAAACCAAAAAGGATTCAACCACAAAGGCAACCAAGGAACACAAAGGAAAACCTAAAAAACCTTCGTGACCCTTTGTGACCCTTCGTGGTTTAAAAAATTCTTGTACAAAAAGCAAGCATTTCACTTCTAAGTTCCTAACTCGGACAAGCCGAAACCAAAAAGGATTCAACCGCAAAGGCAACAAAGGAACACAAAGGAAAACCTAAAAAAACCTTCGTGACCCTTTGTGACCCTTCGTGGTTCAAAAAATTCTTGTACAAAAAGCAAGCATTTAACTTCTAAGCGCCTATATGATGTTCGAGATTGCTTCGCCGCCAAAATGCCAGAGCGGCGGCTCGCAATGACAGAAGATTAATTATTTATTCTGATACGTCATGAATTCGTAATTTTCCGTTACGTTATTATCGAAATCAACGGTATAGAAACCAATGGCATATTCACCGTCCACCGGGTAGCGGGACTCGAACCAGAATCCTTTTTCTCCATAGGTAAACACATCTTCACTCAGCGAGTAATCGTATGTGGACTCATCAGTCCCATTAAAGAGATAGGATTGAACATAATCCGTAAATTTATCGCCGATCTGCGGCGAGATCGCCACGGCCGTGTTTATTCCATCGCCATTGCTATCCGGCAAAGCATAAACATTCAATAAATTGCCATCCGGGTCAAAGACGAGTTTCGCATCAACCGGCGCCGAATCATTAATTGGCGTGTATTGCCCATAAACCGAATAGGTGGTGATGCCGTCCGCGTTCAGGTATTCGTCAGGCTCGAACAATGCAAAGGCTTCATGTTCGCCGTCTGTGAGGACAAAGAGAGTTGGCGACCAATCATATGTGATTTGAACGGGGCTTGGTCCATAATCGGGCGCGCTAACGCCATCGATCGTAGTTGTATTTGGAGCGATTACAAAGGACGTATCCCCCACCCAATACGCATCCGCTTCCGGGTTGTAAAAGTAGAGGATAAAGTATATGTAGGAGGCGTTTCCAGTGATGGTTGTTGTAAGCGTGAGCGTCTCGTCTCCGATAATCAAATTATCCGACAACTGGATGGGAGCTATCGTCAGTTCAGACGCGCCCGGAGCCACAACTGCGCTGGTTCGCGGAGGGATAAAAGCCTGTCCCTCTTGAGGAGCAAATTGCTCGCCCGTGTAATGGAATGCCAGGAACTCATCCCATGACGATTGTTCAAGGAATTTATAAGCGGAATCGGCATAGTAAGGCGGGAAATCACTGTTAAATTCCGTAAAGGTATAAATATCTGAAACTGGGAAGTGAAAGGACATCCCATTCGAACCAGCCATTCTTTGTCCATGCTTTTCAGCAACAATCGCGGACGCGATGGCAATTTGTAATTGCTGGGCAGATTGGGCAACGGCGGAATCACCTGTTTCATTGGCGAGTATTTCCGCAAAATTTCCGAGATCGATATATGGGGACGGGGAATCCTCGCCAAAGATACTGTAATAGCTACGCGTATATTCGCGTGCCTGGGCCACATAGGTTTGGTCGATAGATGACATAACAGAGATAAACTGGTTCATGGCTCCGATCACATCCGGCACGCGCGCGCTTTCCACCGCGCTCAACGTGGTATCCGCTTCCACTTCGTCAATGTCTGCGGTTGAATTACGCGAGAAAGCAGTATCTTGTCTGATGTAAGTGGATACAATAGCCTTTGTGGCTTCACGCCCGCTCATTGCGGGATTCTGCGCCAGTTGCCCAAGCCAGGCCGCATACGACCAGCCTGTTGCGGGGATCACTTCCTCCGAAGCAACCATGTAATTGGAATAAGGATAAAGAGAACCGTAGATTTCGATCATGCCCATCAGGCAGGCATCGAAACCGATGATCTCAAACTTTTGTCCGCCCATTTGTTGCTGCGCCTGTTCTATCGCCCCTATGATCTGCGGCATGGACAGTTCGCTTCCCGCCTGCAAATCTGAGAAACCACCCGTCCAGCCGCCGCCATGATCAGAAAGAATAAGCGCGTATTTTTTGGCAGGATACTTTTCGATGGTCCATGTAATAAAGTCCAGCAGGGTTTGCGGATTCCCCATATCGGCTTCACCGAGACTCTCCACAATTGGAGATGTAATTCGAGTGAGGTCCGAATCCTGTGTGACCAAGAGTCGGCGCGTATCCGTCCAATCGCCGTCTCCGTTGAACGCGCCTTCAGCGCGGTCAATTTGTACAACAATATTCATTTGCGAATTCGAACCAACCATTTCCATCTCATTAATATCAAACCATAAATCCTCTTCGAGGATATCGTCATCAGCATCGGAATAATAAATGATCGTCCATTCGGGCAGGCCGGAGGTATCCTGCGGCACGATGGGTTCGGAAGGCTGCCCCGGCTGCGGAGTAACAACCGCGTTGGGAATCCCCGTCCCGCTTAAGAGCGCATCGCCATAGAAATAAAGTAAAACAACTGCGCAGCATACACATGCCAGACAGACGACAATCACCGCGACGATTACAGGTATTCCAAATTTCAAACTTGTCTTTCCCATGGCTGCCTCCGATAATGATTGGTAAGAATAGATCCTGCCCCAGCATGATAGCACGAGAGAATAAGACAATGCAAGAGGAGAATGTTTTTAACATCCCATTTCAACTTTACACAGGTTTGTCAATACACCCAAGGTACTTCCGCAATGTTTATTTTTGGAGTATCC
Source organism: Anaerolineales bacterium (assembly GCA_038250295.1). GTDB lineage: Bacteria > Chloroflexota > Anaerolineae > Anaerolineales > Villigracilaceae > Villigracilis. The sequence continues at coordinate 2,907 of JBBSCM010000033.1, forward strand.
TTGCATTAAATTCAAACAGGAGAAAAAAGGAGAATCATATTATGAAATCACAATATCGAATGTTATTTGCCTTTGTAGTTGTGTTGGTGGCGATAGCCTGCGTGTGCAGCACAAGTAACGTTTCACCGACCACAACACCCCCAACCAATGCGCCTGCTCCCACCAATGAGCCTGCGCCAACCACTGAGCCTGACGTTCAACCCACAAATGAACCACCGCAGCCGCCGCAATCACAGAGTCAAGAGTTCTTTACGGAGGAATTTGACAACCCGCTTTCCAGTGATTGGTCGATACTCACGGTCACCGGCTCAGACAAGGCTGACCCCGACAAGGTAACCGTTGAACCCCAGAATGGAAAACTGGTTTGGGATTTCGAAAGCGAAGAAGTCTATTACTACCTGTTCTATGAAGGTTTCTCGTATGACGATGTGACTGTTTCGGTTCGAGCCGATAACCGCGGCAAGAACAACAACTCCGTCAGCCTGATCTGCCGCTATGACCCGGAAGTTGGTTGGTACGAATTCAATATCGCGAACAATGGTTTGTACGATATCCTGTATGCCGATTCATCAGGTGACAGCATTGGATACAGTCGCATCACAAATGGCGGCTCCAATGACATCAAACAGGGAAAGGATGTCAACGAATATACCATCACCTGTTCTGGAGACAAGCTTACCTTGACCATCAATGGTAAGGAAGTGAATACAGTCACTGAGAAGAAATACGGTTTGCGCGAAGGCGGAATTGGTGTATCCGTATCAGCTTTCAATGTATTGCCGATCCTGGTTGAAATGGACTGGTTCAAGGTCATCGAACCGTAATTTGTAGAAAATAAGCCGATATATAAAACTTCCAAAGCTGCCCATGCTTTGGAAGTTTTATTTTGATCTGTGAACATTTGCCTCCAAATTAATGCTACAATAAATTTATGCAATCGCTCGACCTTCGCCCCTCCCCCATTGCCGGCACATGGTACGAAGCCAATCCCAAGACCCTTGCAGCAAGTATAGATTCATACCTTGATAAAGCCCAATCACCCAAAGTAGACGGGAAAATCGTTGCCATCATTGTCCCTCATGCCGGGCATCGCTATTCCGGCCAAGTCGCTGGTTACGCCTTCGCGGCGCTTCAGGGACTCATGCCCGATTTGGTAGTCATCCTCTCGCCATATCACAGCCACGCGCCATTTCCTTTAATTACGACAAAACATGAGGCTTATTCAACGCCGTTGGGAAATATCGAGGTGGATCAATCGGCGTTCACAGAATTACAAAGCAATCTCGATATCCCCATCACTCCAATTGCCAACGATAAAGAACATTCGCTTGAGATCGAACTTCCATTTTTGCAGCGTGTCCTAAAGAATGAATTCAAGCTTCTTCCCATTATGCTCCACGCACAAGAACCAATCGTCGCAAAAAAACTTGGTCATGCGCTCGCGCAAACCCTGCAACATAAAAATGCGCTCATTGTTGCATCCACTGACCTCTCCCATTTCTACGACCAACAAACCGCAAAAGCGCTCGATTCGGAAATGCTCAAGCGTTTTGAATCATTCAACCCCGAATCCATATTTGAAGCGGAGGGCACAGGCATAGGCTTTGCCTGTGGTCACGCTGCAGTTGCGTCCATGCTATGGGCAGCACGTGAACTCGGCGCGGACAAAGTGCAGATCTTGAAATACGCCACATCTGGCGATATTACAGGGGATCAGTCATCTGTTGTTGGCTATGGGGCTGGGGTTGTAATACGGAGTGCTTTATAAGCAGTAAAAAATGTCGTTGCGAGAAGGGTGTTCTTCCCGACGAAGCAATTTCCTCGTTACGTTGGAGATTGCTTCGTCACAAAGTACAAGAGCGCTCCTCGCAACGACATCCTAATCAGTACGCACAGCAACTGGAACTACTTTTCACTTCTTTCTTCTTACTTCCCCTCATTCCACTTCTTCACAGCCTCATTAAAAGCGACCTTCAACTTCTCATCGGGCAACTCTTTCACACTTTCATACTTCGTTCCATTCACCCAAATCTCCAGCGAACCATCCGCGGCGGTGCCCAGGTCAATATCGAATTTATTGAACGGATCACTGTTCAGTTTCGCGCGGATAATATCTTCGATCTGTTCCGCGAACGGAGCGGCGATTTTTTCACCCTCATCATAATTAAAAATGGTCACGCCTTCGTTTTCAGCGCGGGTCGCATCCATTGTTTCCTGCGGCGGCGTCGACAGCATCCATTCCGGCTTCTCATCGGTCTTGCCTGTCAGGTTCACCTGGTTAGCCTTTATGAACATCAATGCAACCGCTCCCACAAAAACCAAAACCACGATCCCGCCCAAGATCATTATTATCATAAACATAGACATAGTATCCTCCGTTTTCAACTATATTCAACATTATAATCGCAGTATGTATGCGCGCGTCGCTGTTAACGTTTCTGCAATCTCAGGCCTTTTTGATTATGCCATCCCGGACGAACTCGCGCCTCATCTCCAGGCGGGTTGTCTCGTTATCATTCCATTTGGAAAACAAACCGTGCAGGGGATTATCGTCAGCTTGATCGATTCTCCCGCAGTGGAGAATCCCAAACCGATCATGGACCTGCTCGACCCTGCCCCGGTTCTGACTCCGCCCCAGCTTGCCCTTGCGATCCAACTGGCAGACTCTACGCTGAATCCGCTTGCATCCATCGTCAACCTCATGATTCCCACTGGGTTGAGTCAACAGGCAGATATAAATTACGAATTACGAATTACAGATTACGAAGATAAATCATCAAAAGTTGTAACACGCCTGCTCAATTTACTGCACGAACGCGGCTCCTTGCGCGGCCGCCAAATTGACTCCCATTTCGCCAAAGTGGACTGGCGCAAGACTGCACAGATTCTTGTCAAGAAGGGCATCCTTTCAACGAAGCACGTTCTGCCGCCTCCACGGGTGAGGCCAAAGTACCTTCGCGTTGCGCAGCTCTCGGTTACGCCAGAAGAAGCGGAAGAAGCAATGCCCAATCTCGGCACGAAGCAAACGCTGGCGCGTCGTCAAGCGGCATTGAAGTTTCTCATCCAGCAGCCAGAAGCGATTAATCTTTCCTGGGTCTATGCAGAGACGGGCTGCAATCTCGCGGACTTGCAGGAACTCGAAGAACGCGGATTGATTCGTTTATTTGAAAGCGAAATTTTTCGTGACCCGCTGGAGAAAACAAGTAGGCAAGTAGACACGTATATAAGTAAACAAGCGCTTGAACTTACACCTGAACAAACGTCGGCGCTTGACTCAATTACGCAACTACATCCTAAGCCCAGCCGAAGGAACGCAACAGGCAACATGGGTCTCGATATGCCCCTCAAAGAACATTCGGGGCTACTCGACCACCAAACGTTTCTTCTGCATGGCATCACCAGCTCTGGCAAAACGGAGATCTATTTGCGAGCCGCAGAAGAGATGATTAAGCGCGGCAAACAAGTCATTGTGCTCGTGCCTGAAATCGCGTTGACCCCGCAAACTGTGCGTAGATTCTTGTCTCGCTTTCCCGGGCAGGTCGGGCTTGTCCATTCGAAATTATCTGAAGGCGAACGTTACGATACCTGGCGCCGCGCGCGGACTGGAAAACTTAAGGTCATCATCGGAGCGCGTTCTGCCTTGTTTACGCCGCTCCCAAATATCGGCCTGATCGTCCTGGATGAATGCCACGACGGTTCATATTATCAATCGCAGCCGCCCTTCTACAACGCGGTGACCGCTGCGCAGGAATATGCGCGGTTATGCGGCGCGGTCTGTGTGCTCGGTTCAGCAACACCTACCATTGAGCAGCGCTTTGCAGCCGAGAGAAAGCAAATCGAAAAGTTGGATCTGCCGAATCGCGTCATGGATTCTGTCCTTCCACCCGTTCAGATCGTGGATATGCGCGAGGAGCTTAAGTCAGGCAATCGCGGAATCTTCTCTCGTGTGTTGGCTGAGTCACTCGCTGAGACGATTTCACGCGGCGAGCAGGCCATTCTCTTCCTCAACCGCCGCGGCACAGCAACGTATATCTTTTGCAGGGACTGCGGACATGTGATGAAATGTCCCAAGTGTGAAACGCCGCTGACTTTGCACACCGATGAAAAAGAGAGATTGCTTTGTCATCACTGCGGATATGAAAGACAAATTCCAAAAACCTGCCCCGTATGTGAAGGGAAGAATATCCGCGCGTATGGGCTTGGCAGTGAAAAAGTGGAAGCCGAAGTGCAAGCCATGTTCCCGGGTGCGCGCACTCTGCGCTGGGACTGGGAGACCACGCGCAAGAAAGATTCGCATGAGATGATCCTGACCCACTTTGCCAATCATCAAGCGGATATATTGGTGGGCACACAAATGCTCGCCAAAGGGCTCGACCTGCCGCTGGTGACTCTGGTCGGTATTGTGCTCGCGGATGTGGGCTTGACTCTGCCCGACCCGTTTGCAAGTGAACGGGTATTCCAAACGCTCACGCAGGTTGCAGGGCGCGCAGGCCGTTCGTCACGCGGCGGTAAAGTGGTCATGCAGACTTTTATGCCTGAGCATTATGCAATTCAAGCCGCATCACGGCATGATGTGAGTGGATTCTATGAACAGGAATTAAATTATCGCAAGCAGTTGGGATACCCGCCTTACGCAAGACTCGCCAGGCTGGAATATCGCCATGCGGACCCTGCCAAAGCGGAGGAAGAGTCACAGAAAGCCGCGGGCAGGCTCAAGATTAAGATCGAAGCGGAGCGTCGTCATCAAACGGAATTAATTGGCCCCGTCCCATCTTTTTTTGCAAAAGAAAATGGCGTCTATCGCTGGCAGATCGTGGTGCGCGGACCTGATCCCGCTTCGTTCCTGCGTGATGTAAAATTAAGTGACTGGAGAATTGAAATCGACCCGATTAGTTTATTATGAAAGAGCATCAGGCGCGAAATCTTTAAGGTGTGTTTCAAATGAGTTGACAAAAAGAACGTCCCGAAGGTTTTGTCGAAAAAATTTGGTCGTTTGTGCCAACCTTCGGGACGGTTTCAACTGAAATGAAACACACCCAAATCTTTAGGACGCTGATTTGCGCAGACCTACGCAGATTTTTGCTTTTTCTCAGCGTGAATCAGCGTTTATCTGCGTCCCAGAACTCTATTTTGAATTAATAATAACAAGGAGATCTCATGAACCTTTCCCGACAACTCGCGCTCTTTGGCGGCGTCATCTTGATCTTTAGTCTCTTCATGCCGTGGGTGGCCCACACAGACCCAACCCTTGGTCTTGACAATACTATTAATGGCTACTCCACAGACGGAGCCTTCGGCGGGCTCTTTGGTCTGTTCATCATCCTGACAGCGATGGTGGTGAAAGGTGCGCCCGAAAGACGGTACTCGTATCTTATTGTTTTTTTTGCGGTGGTAGCTTTTTACTTAACTTTCAGAACCATCACCAGCGCAGGACAGGTGCTTCGCCAGACTGGAGATACGATCAACTCGCTCAAAATAGGCCCGTTCCTTTCCATGCTGGGCGCGCTGCTCGCATTCGTCGGCGGAATTATGAAAGTTCCCCCGCTGAATTATGACCGGAAAACGACTCCGCCGCGAGCGTAGATCTTCGAGTTTAGATAACCTGGTTGCTTATATATGAACATCAAAACCCTCTCTACCATCGGCCATTCTGATATACAAGACCCGCCTGCCAGACGTGGCGAAGATTCACGCAAGAAACCGTTTAGATGCTGTTTAATAACTCACCTTACGCAGTTCAATCCCGAAGGGATGGCAGGGTTTTAGAAAATTTCATGAATGAAATCTAAATCCCGAAGGGATGACATGGATTCTAGGAGTTATGACACCTCTTCGGGGTTAAATTGACCGCGCGCCAAAATTTATAATCATTTGACCCCTTCGGGGTCATAAAGCTATTTTGTGTAAGGTGAGTTAATTGACCTCTTGCAAAAGTCAGAAAATATTAATCACAGGAGTGCAAAAGTTCTACTTTTGCGGTTCGGAAGTAGAACTTCCGAATTCCAGAAAACACTTACGCAAGAGGTCTAATAAGTCAAAATTCACCACAGACACTTGCACCAACGCGCAAGCGCAGGTGTAAACACGGATGAACACCGATTCTTAGATGAAATTTCCCGCAAAAAAGCTCTTAAATCCATTTTATCTGTGTTCATCTGTGGTTAAGAACAAGTTTTTAAAAAGTCTCTTAGGGTCTAATAAAATTAATTTCCACGCCTCTCCATAAAATCCAAAACCTTCGCCAGCCATTCCTCGCGGCGTTCCTTGTGGACAGTGTGCCCGGTCTTTTCGGGAATCCACAACTCGGCCTTTGGAATATTTTCAGCAATATATTGCGCGTGTTTATCCGGCGCATTGACCGTATCATCCGCCCCCATGATCACGAGAGTTGGCTTTGTCACTTTCGCAAGGTCAGCAGGTTTGTAATTCGGTTCAGTGATGATCTCCCGCAGGGTCAACAACAAAAGATCGCGCCAGTATTCTTTTCCATTCACTTCGCCATGCAAAGCGATCATCTCATTCATCCATTCAGGCGCTTCGCGTTCGACACGCTCGGGGTCAAACAGAACTGGCTCACGTTCAATTAAATATTCGGTAACAAAGGCATTCGCGGCCTGCGGAATACAAGTCTGCACCACATCGGGATGTTCCATCAAAAGGACCAGCGCAACATTTCCGCCGTTGCTGTGACCGATGACATGCGCGCGTTCATATCCCATGGCGCGGATGAAAGCCGCCGCATCGTCGGCAAGTTCTTTAAATGAATAGGATGTAGTTGGATTGTTCGAGTGACCATGTCCGCGGCAATCTGGCACGAGCACCTGATAGTGCCTGGCCAACTGCGGGGCGATGTCGGACCAATCTGTCGGGCCGTCAATGGTCGAAGCGTGGATCAGCAAAACAGGAGTCCGATTCGCCCTCCCGTAAGAGCTTCGAGACGAAGTAAGCGAAGTCGAAGGGTCATCCCCGTAAGTCTCATAAAAAATATTTGCGTCGTTTATCGTTATATAAGGCATAATATAATCTTAACACAAGTCGTGTAAAATCAACGCATGAGCACAGACATTCAAAACAAACTAAATGAACTTTCATCGCAATGCGATCACCGTATCTCGGTTTTTGATGTGGAGGTCACGGCATTGGATAATAAATCCCTTACACTGAGCGGACGCGTGCTCGACCAAACTCAAGTGGACGACCTGCACCGCATCTTTCCTACCCTGAGAGTGGATACGACATCGATACATATTCTCAACCGTTCAAATTTGCCGCGCATCCGCGTTGCGACGAACCTGACCGGCTTGTACGAAAAGCCGACTTTTGGAATGCCGCTTTCGAGCGAGTTATATTTTGGCGCTGAACTGGAAATATTGGAAGAAAAAAATCGCTGGGTCTTCACCCGTCAAAAAGATGGATATCTAGGCTGGGCCTATAAACCGTATCTTTCAGAAGAAGTAAGTGAAGCACATACCCACTTTGTGACCGCGCCAGGTATTGAATTACATGTTGAGCCAAATTTGAAAAGCGAAGTGATCACACGAGTAATGGGCGGGACCGGCGTCACTGCCCAGGAAAACAACGGCGAATGGACTCGCATCTCTGCCAACAAAACAGGCTGGATTTGTTCTTCAGCATTACGAAGCATAAAAGATATCCCACAAGCGATTGAAGAAAAACGCAAACTGCTTGTTGAAGATGCCATGCGAATGACAGGCATTCCTTATCTTTGGGGCGGCGCCAGCGGCAACGGCATTGACTGTTCTGGATTCGCGCGCCTGCTGCATCACTGGATCGGAATCGAAATTCCGCGTGACGCCGATATGCAGGCCGCTGCTTCAAAGCCAGTCGAAGCTCCGCTTGAGATCGGTGATCTGTTATTCTTCGGCGAAGGCGACAGCAACCGCCATGTGACTCACGTGGGCATCAGCCTGGGCGGCTGGAAGATGATCCACTCGTCGCGCGGAAATAACGGCGTATACATTGACGATATGGAGAAAAAAGAATCTCTAAAGGAAATCTATATGCACGCGGGTTCGTTCTTAAGATAGCAGATCAGGACTTACGCAAAACCCTGCAAGAGTCCGCCAATCTTCACGAATTCTGTATGAGTCACGGAAAGGTTGAACAAAAAACTTTTACCACGGAGGCACTAAGGCACGGAGTTTTACCCTTGTTTTTTCTCAGTGACTCCGTGTCTCCGTGGTTCAAAAAATGTACAACCTATTCGTGACTATTACACAATCTTCACGAATTCATGCTAATCTTTTTCAAATTCGCTCAGATTGGCGTAGATTAGCGGACAAAAATCTCATTCTGCGTAAGTCCTACAGAAGTAGAAGGGCTTTCCCATTAGACGGATTCTCCGGCCTCCCAGGTGTGATTTCCACCCATCACTGAGGTAGGGAATCCCCCCATGCAACAGCGGACAAATTCATGCGAAAATCATAATTACAGGATTTCGAGTGCGATTGTGTCAACAGAAAAGTGACAGGCTTTCACCGTTAACCAGGTAACCTGTTTGTTTCAAACCAGGCAAACCTCTCCAGAAATGGCCCGTCCGATAGTTACGGAGATGGCTATGACCATTCAAAGAATAGACAAACAGAATCAAGGCGCGCTTAAAATCGCTTTTGTTTACTTTGTGGTCGGAAGTCTATGGATTCTGTTTTCCGATAAAATTGCTGGCGCGATCGCGCAAGACCGCAACGTGCTGACGACAATCAGCACTGTCAAAGGGTGGGGATACGTCATTGTTACGTCGCTGCTTCTGTATTGGCTGATCCAACGTCACACGATTTTATTGAGGGAAAGTGATGAAAAGATGGCGGGCATTATCCATTCAGCCATGGATGCGATTATCTCCGTGGATAGTTTGCAGCGCATTACCCTCTTCAACACTGCCGCTGAAAAAATGTTTGGCTACACTGCCGATGAAATCATGGGACAGTCCCTGGACATCCTGGTACCGGAATTTTACCGCGCCGAACACCGCGGGCAAATTGATGAATTTGGACAAACTGGAATCACCAATCGCCATATGAATGGGTATCAAGGGATAACGGGGGTGAAGAAGAACGGTGATGAATTTCCCATTGATACTTCCATTTCACAGATTGAACTTGACGGAAAAAAGATTTTTACCGCCATTTTGAGGGATGTCACCGAAAGCAAACGGGCGGAGACAGCGCTGCGGGAAAGCGAATACAACTATCGTTCCATCCTGGAACAGGCTTCGGATGGTATTTTTATCGCCGATGCAAGCGGAAGATATATTGAAGTTAATCCCAGCGGATGCGACATGCTTGGCTATACACGTGAGGAGCTGCTCGAGAAAAAAATATCGGACTTAATTCCGCCTGAAGATTTAAGTAAGATTCCCATCCGCATGGACGAGTTGAAGCAGGGGAAGATCATCCTCTCGGAACGCAGATTGATCCGCAAGGATGGAACACTGCTGCCAGTAGAGATCAGCGCCCGCATATTATCCGATGGAAGGCTTCAAGGCATCCAACGCGATATTACCGAACGCAAACAGGCGGAAGATGCGCTGGCTGCGAGTCAGGTACTCCTGCAAGATATCACTGATAACAGTACAACACTCATTTATGCCATTGATTCGGCGGGTAGATTTTTACTTATTAATCGCAAACTCGAATCTGTACTCGGTGCCCCGCGCGAAACACTGATTGGCAAGACCCGTGAAGTAATTATGCCGCTCGAAATCGCGGCGGCGCATCATGCCAATGATCTGCAAGTCATCGAGGAGCAGCTGCCCATTACATTTGAAGAGGAAAATGATGAACCAACCGGGAAACATACGTATCTCTCTGTTAAATTTCCTTTATTGGATTCGCACGGCGATGTATGTGGCATCGGCGGCATTTCCACCGATGTCACCGAGCGCAAACAGGCCGAGGAAGCAATCCACCTGCTCAATGAGACCCTCGAAGAACGCATCGAAGAACGCACTGCCCAACTTGCAGCCGCCAACAGGGAACTGGAAGCCTTTTCGTATTCGGTTTCGCACGACCTGCGCTCCCCATTGCGAGGCATTGACGGTTGGAGCCTGGCGTTACTGGAGGATTACGGACCCATCCTTGATGAACAGGGGCAGACCCATATTCACAAAGTACGCACTGAAGTGCAGCGTATGGGAATGCTGATCGATGACATCTTGAAGCTTTCGCGCATTACACGGGCTGAGATGAATAAAGAACGAGTGGATCTAAGCACAGTTGCCGAAACCGTGGTTGTCCGTCTCGAGGAATCAAAGACGGAAGGACGGCAGGTGGAATTTGTAATTCAAAAAGGATTGACCGCCATGGGTGACTCAAAGCTATTGGAGGTTGTGCTCACCAACCTGCTGGATAATGCCTTCAAGTTTACGAGCAAAAGACAAGAGGCGCATATTGAATTTGGACAAACCACTATGGAAGGCGAGCCTGCCTTCTTTGTGCGTGATAATGGCGCAGGCTTTGATATGACCTATGCGACCAACCTGTTTGGCGCTTTCCAACGCATGCACAGGGTCTCAGAATTTCCCGGCACCGGCGTTGGGCTGGCGACCGTTCAGCGTGTCATTAATCGTCACGGGGGAAGGATATGGGCAACCTCTGAAGTGGGACAGGGAACCACTTTCTACTTTATATTGGAGGATAATAACAAATGAAAAACAAGATCATTCTACTCGTTGAAGATAACCCCAGCGACATTGGGTTGACCCAGCGCGCATTCGCAAAAAGTAATATTGCCAACGAATTGGTTGTAGCGGAAGATGGACAGGAAGCGCTGGACTATTTATTCGGAGGCGGGCAGTTTACAGGTCGGGACGTGAACGAGCTGCCGGCTTTGGTGCTGCTCGATCTTAAACTTCCGCGTGTAGCTGGGGTGGACGTTCTGCGCCAGATCCGCGCCGACGAGCGGACTACTCGAGTACCGGTGGTGATCCTGACAACCTCCCAGGAAGAACAGGATATCGCGCAAAGTTATGACCTGCGCGCCAACAGCTACATCCGCAAACCGGTAGACTTCACAAAATTTGTCGAAGCGATCCAGCACATGGGACTGTACTGGCTCGTGTTGAATGAACCGCCCCCGCCCAAAGTGAGATAAGTATGCCAAAACCACTTGCCGTTTTAAATATTGAAGATTCTGAAAGTGATTCAGACCTGATTGCCCGCCTGTTAAAAAAGGCGGGCTATAAAATTACTTTCGAGCGTGTTGAAACCGGCGCTCAAATGCGCGCGGCATTAAAGAAACGCGCCTGGGATATTATTATTTCAGATCACAGCCTGCCGCAGTTTGACAGTTATGCCGCACTCGCGCTCCTGCATGAAGAAGGGCTGGATATTCCATTCATCGTTATATCAGGCACAATTGGGGAAGAAGCCGTTGTAGACATGATGAAAGCCGGTGCGCACGATTTCCTGATCAAAGACAACCTGACACGTTTGGTTCCCGCAATGGAACGTGAGCTTGAGTATGCCAAAGTTCGGCGAGAACACAAGCTGGTCGAGAATGCGTTACACGCCAGTGAAAAGCGCTTCCGCGCGCTGATCGAGAATGGCCTGGATGATATATCCCTCCTGACCGCTGACGGAACCTTAATATGGGAAAGCCCATCGGTTGTGCGTAACCTGGACTACACCCCAGAGGAGTTTATAGGGCACAATATTTTTGAATTAATGCACCCGGATGACCTCGAACCGATTCAGAATTTATTTGCCGAAGTTGTTCAAAAACCAGCCGGTCAACAGGCTGGCGCTTTTCGCTTGAAACGCAGTGATGGAACGTGGCGCTGGGTTGAAGCCGTAGCCACCAACATGCTGGATGAACCAAGCGTCCAAGCCATTGTGATCAACTATCGGGATGTCACCGAGCGCAAACAGGCGGAAGAAGCGCTCAAAAAAGCCGGCAGTGATTATCAGCGTCTCTTCGACCATGCCAATGATGTAATCATAATTTTCGAGCCTGAAGAGGAGATCATCCTGGAAGCGAATCTGGCCGCCTGTGCCATTTACGGATTTAGCCGCAGCGAGTTGATCGGGATGAGCTTGAAAAGGTTAACCGAGGATGTAGCGCAAGGCGAGGCACAGATCAGCGAGACGTTGTCCAGCGGGGCTTACCACGATTTCGAAAGCGTTCATACAAACAAGAATGGGCAGAGGATTTATTTCCTGATCAATGCCTCCGTCATTGAATATCAGGGTAAAAAGGCCATCCTCAGTCTTAACCATAACATCACCGAGCGCAAACGGGCGGAAGACGCTTTGCGTGAGAGCGAATCATCTTTACAGGGAATACTGCAATCCACCGCAGACGGCATCCTGGCTATTGACATGGAAAACAAAGTGCTTTTTAGCAATGAACATTTTGCTGAAATGTGGAAGATCCCAAAGGAGGTCATTTCGAATAAAGATGACACGCTCCTCCTTCAGCATGTTTTAGATCAATTAACTCATCCCCAGGATTTCCTCAACCAGGTCCAGGAATTGTATAAATCCAACCAGGAGAGTCTCGACATCCTTCATTTCAAGGACGGCAGGGTCTTTGAGCGCTCATCTAAACCCATCATGGATGGGAAAAGTTCTGTAGGCAGAGTATGGTCATTTCGCGATATTACCGAACGAAAGCGCTCGGAAGAAAGCCTGCGCGAATCTGAACAACGCTTCCAGTCTTTATTTGACCGCATGCTGGATGGCGTCTACCGCAGCAGACACGCAGGAAGATTCGTGGATGTTAACCCGGCCATGGTTAAAATGTTCGGATATTCAAGCAGGGCAGAAATGCTGGCAGTGGATATCAAAAACGAACTTTACTTTGACCCTGCAGAAAGAGGCAGCCATATTCTGGATACCGGCCTCGAAGAGACGGATGTTTATCGGATGCGCCGCAAAGACGGGTCTGAAATATGGGTGGAAGATCACGGATCTTATATCCATGACGAACAGGGAAGAATAATATTTCACGAAGGAATCTTGCGTGATATTACCGAGCGCAGATCAGCGGAAGAGAAATTGTATTTGCAAAGAGCCGCTCTGGAAGCCGTCGCGAATACGATCGTTATCACTGATAAACAGGGGCTGATTCAATGGGCCAACCCGTCCTTCAAAGAACTGACGGGATATGATGCTACGGAAGCAGAAGGAAGGAATCCGCGCGAACTGGTTAAATCAGGAAGACAAAACAAGGCGTTTTACAAAAACTTGTGGGACACGATCCTTTCCGGAAAGGTCTGGCGGGGCGAACTGGTCAACCGCCGCAAGGACGGCAGCCTTTATGCCGAGGAAATGACCATCACTCCTCTGCACAGCCAGTCGGGCGAGATCAGCAGTTTTATCGCGATTAAACAGGATATATCCGAACGCAAGCAGGCTGAGGAAGGATTGCATGAAAGTGAAGCGCGTTATCGCAGTTTATTTGATGATTCCCCCATGGCCCTTTGGGAGGAGGATTTCTCCGCTGTGAAACTCAGGTTGGATGCCCTGCGCGCTGAAGGCATTAAAGATTTCCGCGCTTATTTTGCGCTGCATCCACAGGGGGTCATGGAGTGTATCTCCCTCGTAAAAATTGTGGATGTGAATAAGGCCGCGCTAAAATTATTTGGGACAAAAGTAAAGGCCGATCTGCTCCAAAACCTGGGTCGATTCATTGATGCCGATTCGGCCCAGTCATTCCAAAATGAGTTGATCAGCATCGCGCGGGGGAAAACTCAATTTGAATGGGAGGGAGTCAATCAAACCGTGGATGGCAGGCAGATCATCATCAGATTAAGTCTGTCGGTCATACCGGGCTATGAAGATACTTTCTCCAAAGTGATCATTTCAATGGTGGATATCACCGCAAGCATACAGGCGGAACAAGCCATTCGTGAAAGTGAAAAATCCCTGCGGGAATCACAGTTGATCGCGGGGTTGGGAAGTTATACGCTTGATATCCCCTCGGAAAATTGGACAAGCTCCGATATCCTCAACCAGATATTTGGGATCGATGAGTCGTATGCCCACTCCATTGAAAATTGGACCGCGCTCATCCACCCCGATTGGCGGAAGGAAATGTCTGATTATTTAGCCAACGAAGTATTGGTAAATCACATCCGCTTCGACAAGGAATATAAGATCGTTAGAAAGAATGACGGCGCGCAGAGATGGATACACGGGTTGGGCGAGCTCGAATTCGACTCGAACAATCAGCCCGTCAAAATGCGCGGAACGATTCAGGATATCACCGAGCGTAAGCAGGCTGAGATCGAAATCAAGGAACGAACTGATGATTTGGAGCTGATCAACTCGCTCAATGAAGCGGTCAATCGAGATGAGAGCCTGGATGTCATTATCAGACTATTCGCGAAGACACTCAGCCCAGGCAATCAAGCCACATTCTACCTGCTCAGCCCGGATGGAAGTCAACTCGTCATGCAAAACCTTGACCGCTCCCAAAGCTCGATCAAAAAGATCGAACAGCTGATCGGAAGGCCGATTCCCCAGATCCAAATCCCTATAACGGAAGGCGGGTATTTTCATCACGCCCTTTATGCAGAGCATGGCCTCCTTATCACCGATCCCAAGGCTATCCAGAGTTGGATGGGGGAATTTACTGAAACCAACTACCTGCCCAGTGCAATTCGAGGAACGATCAGGAAACTCGTCCCGCAGATCTATAAACTATTGAATATCCGCTCCGCCATAACCATTCCTCTGGTCTCGGATAAAAAGGTCATCGGCTTGTTGGATGTCTCGAGCGCGGATATCCTGACAGAAAAGGATTTGAACCGCATCCGGAATATTTCCGGCCCATTAACCGCGGTGATCCTGCGCAAACAGGCGGAAGACGAACTGCTCAGCGCGCGCGAACTCTTACAGAGCGTTCAGGATGCCCTCGCAGCCCATATCAGCATTCTGGATCATGATGGCAATATCGTACAGGTGAATTCAGGCTGGCATAATTTCGGCGCAAGGAACGGGCTGGCGCATCCCAATCACTGCATTGGCATGAACTATCTCGATGTTTGCGACTCGGCAAAAGGTGTGAACGCACGGGAAGCTCCGCTGGTTGCCAATGCGATTCGATCTGTGCTCAACGGGGAAAAAAATGAAGCATGGGTCGAATACCCCTGCCATGCTCCGCACGACCAACGCTGGTTCATTGCGCGGATCACAAGTTTCGAAAATAACGGGCAAAGGTGGGTCGTGGTGTCGCATGAAAACATCACCGAGCGCAAACAGGCCGAAGAGTCCCTGTCCCAATCTGAGGCGCTTTATCGGCAGGCCATGGAAGTGGCCGGCGCTGTACCTTATTATGAAACTTATTATGGCGGCGATAAACAGAAGATTAAGTATGACTTCATAGGCGAGGGTATTCGCCAGATCACCGGTTATGGACCCGAGGAGTTCAACGGGGCGTTATGGGATGAGCTGGTCGAGGAAGCCAATCCCGTCGAAGAGCTGTCAGGATATTCCCTGGAAGATGGCATTCAACGGGTCCGCACAGGTGAAATCCCCATTTGGAAATGCGAGTTTCGCATCCGCGATCGGTTTGGAAAAACCCACTGGGTCTTTGAAGCGGCAGTGGAATTACGAGATGAAAATGGGGTCTCGCACGGCTCCATTGGCACATATCAGGATATTACAGCGCGCAAACAGGCGGAACAAGCCCTTCGTGAGGGCGAGCAGCGTTACCGCGCATTGTTTGAAGATATGCCCATCTCCATTTGGGAGCAGGATTTTTCCGAGGCGAAACAATATCTTGATTCCTTGAAAGAACAGGGCGTAACAGATATGCGGATGTATTTTGAACACAACCCTGAGGCTTTCCTTGAATCCGCCACAATGATCAAGGTTTTGGATGTAAACCGCGCCACACTGAAAATGTACCACGCAGACAGCAAGCAGGATCTATATAAGAGCATGGATGATGGCCTGAACGAAAGTGAGGTGGAACATATCCTTGACGCATTAATAGCCATCTCTGAAGGAAAGCTTAGTCATGGCTGGGAAGGCGCCAATCAAACCGTGACGGGTGAGCGTATTGAAGTGAGCTTAAGTTGGAATGTCGCCCCGGGGCATGAAGTAGATTTCGCCAGGGTAATCGTCACTACCATTGATATCACCGAACGTAAAAAAGCCGAGGCTCAGATCAAGTATCAATTATCCGAACTGGAGGCGCTTTACGAAAACGGACTGGCCATCAGCCGCCTGCTGGAACCGAAGCGCATCGCCCAGCGCATGGTCGAGGTCATTGACCAAAAATTGAACTGGCATCATACCGCGGTTCGTCTTTATGACGCATCCACCGACCGTATTGAACTGCTGACCCTCAACTCACCCGGATTCGACGAGGCCCAGATCGCATCTCAGATCGAACGGATCAATCAGGCCATCAACACATCGGATAAAGGCCTGAGTGGCTGGGTGATCGGGCACGGGGAAGTGGTTCGCGTTGGAAAGCTAAAAGATGACCCGCGCTATCTTGAGACCTACCCCGGCATAAACTCCGGGCTTTACGTCCCCATTCGAAGCGGGGATGAGGTCATCGGCTCGATCGCAGTCGAGAGCGAAATGGAAAATGCGTTCACCGAACGGGATGCGCATACCCTCGCTACGCTGGCGAATCAGGCCGCCATCGCATTTGTTAATGCCCGTCTTTACGTCTGGCTGCAAAAGGAACTGGATGAACGCCTGCAAGCTGAAGAACAGGTTCGCCGATTAAATGTTGAATTGGAACAGCGTGTGGCTGAACGCACCGCCCTGATCGAAGCCACAAAACGACGCCTTGAGCTTGCCACCCATGCCGGGCAGATCGGCGTATGGGAATACAATCCGCGCGAGAACAAAGTGATCTGGGATGAGCGTATGCATATGATCCACCAGATACCGAAAGGTGAATTCGATGGCACATCACAGTCATGGGCACAGCTCATCCACCCGCATGATATCGAACAATCGCAGATCAACAGGGAATTGGCCGTTACAAAAAATTTACTGATGAATAACGAGCACCGCATCTTTTGGCCCGACGGTTCGATCCGTCACATCATGTCAAGCGCGGTCACCGCCTACTCACCTGACGGAAAACCCGACCGCATCATTGGCATCAACATGGATATTACAGAGCGAAAACAGACCGAACAATCCCTGCGCGAGAGCGAGAACTATGCGCGGCTGCTGTTTGATGCCGTACCCGACCCTGTATCCGTTACAGAAACTGATGGATCGATCGTGGATGTCAATAAAGTATTTGAGGAACAGTACAAACTCATACGCGATGAAATCCGCGGCAAACGCATATCTGACCTTGGCATTTACCCGCAGACCGAACTGGAAAAAAGAGAAAAATATCTGTCAGAGGTTTTGCGGGGTCAGCCGGTAAAACCCGTGGAACTGGAATTCCACGTGCCCGGGGACCGTATTCATACAGTTGA
>JBBSCM010000034.1:0-20319 GCA_038250295.1 Anaerolineales bacterium
ACGCGAATCCCCGCCAACATTGAATCGCGCATGATCTTCAAGTAACGCTCATCTTTATCAAAGGCAAGCCGCCATAAAGCTTTGGGACGTAAATGAAAAAGCGCTTCAGTCAACTTAACACCTGCGAACAACGCAAACGGTTTCAGATATCGTGTGGCGATCACCTGATTGCGATAGGACCATTTTGCAAGATCGGATTGAATAATTTTTGCAGGGTCTGTAGATTTGCCGTCAGATGTCCAAAAATGCGGCATGAGATAAACAGCATTCAGAATATCAGAGTCCAATTCCAGCAAGCCTTTGAATTTTTCAAATATTGTGCTCCAGCTTTCCTCCTCCAACCCATAGATAATATTGGTCAGGCTGAGGATATGATTCTCCCTTAATAACCGAACAGCCTCTTTTGAAATGGCAAAGGGATTATTTTTTCTTACACCGGCAATGACCGAATCTTTTAACGACTCGACTCCCATCACAATATAGTCCACGCCAGCCTGCTTATACAGAGGAATTAGATCCGCATCACGAACCACATCCGCGGCGGTCATATTGATGTTCAAAGATAAATTAAGGTCCGCATCCACGATCATTTGCAGGAATATTTTGGTTATCTCTCTATCGGCCGCGAAATTCTCATCCGCGAACCAGACCATGGTCACATTGTATTTTTGCTTCAAAAACTTTAATTGAGATAGAACGTTCTCAGGGCTGCGATGCCGCCATTTCTTCCAGAACATCCACTGGCCGCAGTAACTGCAGGTCAACGGGCATCCACGGCTGAATTGAAAGCCAGCCACGTTGTCAAAGCCAAACATTTTATATTTTGAAAAATCCAACAATTCCCACGCGGGGCGATACTGATCCAAATTTTGAATGGCAGGCTGCGGACGGTTGACGACGATTTCACCGTCTCTGCGCCATGCGATCCCTGCCACATTTTCAAGGTTTGAATCCTTCTCCCAGGTAGATATCAAATCAAGAATGGTCTTCTCCCCTTCTCCGCGCACAATTACATCAATTTCTGGAACTTCTCGAAGAATGCTTTGATAGGCATAAGAGGGATACACTCCCCCATAAATGATTCGAACAGTTGGAAATGCCTTCCTGATCTCTTGAACAGTTTTCACCACCACAGTATGCGAGGCGGTAGAACCAGAATGGCCCAACAAAACATAGTCCGCTTGAAAGTTTGCGATCTCCTGCGTCAACTTTTCAAACGACCAGTGATTAAGGTCATGGTCAATTAGTTTGACGGAATGGCCTGCATCAATTAATGGGCCGCCCAGCAGAATTAATCCAAGTGGCGTGAGGTAACCAAGTCCCGCCTCATTTGCAATGAAATGACGAGCGGGATTAAGCAGGGTAATGTTTGCGGGCATATTATCTCCTGAATAGGACAATATAGGTCTGTTTTGTGAATATTATCACGATAAAGCTTTTTGTCAAGGAAAGTATTCAGGAGGTTTTATAATCAGCCATCTTATGTAATCAGGATTTTCGCTCGTCATTATAAAAAACTTGAGTCAACGCACGCTTCGACTGCGTTCGGACAAAGAGCATGTCCTCGCTCCGCTCAGCGAGGAGAAACCCTTCGTCCTGAGCGGAGCGAGTGCTTGTCGAGCGTAGTCGAAGGACAGTTTCAAACGAAAATCCAGATAATAAAAGGATTCCATGCAAAAAACAAAACTTCTTCCCTATCTCGAAGCCCTGTTCGCGGTTATCGTTTGGGGCGGATCATTCATTGCCACCAAAATTGCGGTGGGACAGATCTCCCCCATCGCAGTTGTGTGGATCCGATTTGCAATCGGGATTCCGCTGATTCTGTTTGCAGTTGTTATTCGCAGGCAATTTATATTTCCAAAAGGTAATGAATGGTGGTATTTCACATTGCTTGGCTTTTTGGCAATCACGTTTCATCAATGGCTGCAATCCAACGGGCTTAAAACTGCGCAAGCCACAACTACCGCATGGATCGTTTCCACTTCGCCTGCGTTCATCGCCATATTGGGCTGGCTGGTCTTAAAAGAAAAACTTAATCTTCTGCAATCATTGGGCATCGTACTTTCCATGGTTGGCGTATTGGCAGTTGTAAGTAAAGGCGACCTCTCCACGATTGCTGTTGGCAAGTTTGGCACCTACGGCGATTTTCTGATTCTGATCAGCGCCGTCAACTGGGCGGTGGTTTCCACTCTTTCAAGGCGCGGATTAAGAAATCATCCGTCCACGCTGATGACGTTTTGGATGATGACCATTGGCTGGCTGATCACATCGTTGCCATTCCTGGCAAATCAAAACTATACTGAAATCCCGCAGCTCAATGCGCGCGGCTGGATGGCGATGATTTTTCTCGGCATCTTTTGCTCTGGTCTTGCATACATCGCCTGGTTCGACGCGCTCAGTCAACTGCCTGCCGCGCAAACAGGCGCATTCCTTTTTATCGAACCCCTGGCAAGCATGGCGGTGGCTGCGGTTGTTTTGAACGAGCAAATAACCATCGTCTCTATTTTGGGCGGCGCTGTGATCATTTTTGGTATTTGGCTGGTGAATAGACAAGGATGAAGGATAAAGGATGAATGAAAGAGCAACGCAGTACGCTAAATTCGAAAGAATAAAAGATGGTTGGAGATTGGGAATACAGAAAGGGGATTCTCTACACTATCGGGATGCCCAGCTCGATGACTATTCTGGACTCCATCGGCATAGGTTTCCGCATCAGACTTTAACGTTGAGCCTGCGAGCCAGAGTCTCGAGCAGTTCCATCGCTGGGACATGGGGCTTCGGGCTGTGGAATGATCCATTTGGAATGTCGCTTGGTTTCGGCGGGAGTCCCTTTCGGTTACCTGCACTGCCGAATGCGGTTTGGTTTTTTTACGGGTCGGAGGAAAATTATTTATCATTCAAAAGCCCTTCGACTACGCCACCCGCTTCGCGAAACGGTGACTCCGCTCAGGGCGAAGTTGCGAATGGATTTATGGCACAGACATTTCGTTCACCGAAATTTCATCCACTGCTTTTTCTGGCAGGTTTAACTCTTCTCTTCTCGCGCAGGCTAACCAGAAAATTATTGAGCAAAGTCATTGATGAGGACGGAGTCGCTCTCAGTGTGGATGTCACTCAATGGCACGCATACAGGCTCGAGTTAAGAAAGAAGCGCGTGCTGTTTTATGTGGATGATGCGCTCGTGTTCGAGTCGACTGTGAGTCCGAATCCGCCGCTGGGAGTCATCATCTGGATTGATAATCAATATGCCGCATTTACGCCCGAAGGGAAAATCGCGTTTGGGGTTTTGGAGGGGAATGAGGAATGGCTGGAGATTGAGGGATTGGAAATTAAATAACAAACCCTAAAGGTCTTAAAGACCTTTAGGGTTTTATTTTACAAACAAAAATTTACGCGGCTTGCGGGGCTTTCGCTTTTGCAATCTGCATTTGTACAACTGCATAAATTATCCCAACACTAATAACAATAATGCCGAGCCAGTTGGCAGATAGTGGCAGGGATGTTGCAAATTTTCGGGCAACCGTATCGAGCAGGATGCCGAGAATAAAAAGGCCGCCGAAACTGCGGTTGTGATAGAAGCAGAAACCAGAGAACCAGGTCGGCCAGAAAGCTTCAAAGCCCTTGGGCGCGGACTCGGGCCGCGGCTTGGATAGTGCAAAGATGGCATATAAGGCGCGTTGACCTGCAAAGACGACGATCAACATGAGGGTGGAAAAGTAACCCGTAGCAACCAAATAGATAATGACGCCATACGCAAGTACGATGGAAAGAATATCCACATAACGCGCAACAGTTTGACCCACGCGCACTGGGAAGGTACCAACGCCCTTCTTTTTATCATCATCCATCTTGTCAATGTGCTTGCCAATGTTGATGCTGGCAACGCTCAAGCCAAAGGGCACACCTGCGAGTGCAACCTTGAACACATTGGATATGTCACCGCCGCTGCCGAGTGCGAGCACAACGTATACGCTCCCGATCATGATCGGACCCCAAATGAGGAAAATTGCAAATTCGCCGAGTCCCCAATATTTAAAGGGATAAGTATAGGCGAGCAAAACGAGCGCGCCAAATGCAAACACGCCGATTATGTAGGGGTTGAAGCCGGTGTAGAACAATGCATACACACCTGAAAGCGTGGCGAGCACACCGCTGACAATAAACCATTGGATCTGCTTGCTTTTGTTCCAGAAGTTTTGCACCAACGGATGGACGCCGTACTGCGTGCGGAAGTAATTATCCTTATCCACGCCCCGCGAGAAATCGGTGTAATCATTGAGCAGGTTATTCGTGCCATGCGCAATGAACAAGCCGATGGTCAGGATGATCCATGGCAGCCATGAAAAATAACCATCGCGCCAGGCGAGGGCGCCTGCAATAATGCAGGAATAAACTGTGACCGCAGTGACTGCAGAACGGGTGGCGATCAGCCATTTGGAGACGACGTCGAGCGCGTCCCACTCTTTCTTGTCGTCCATTTTGATGAGTTCCCATGAGGCTTTACGCCACATGGCAAAGTTGATGTTCATACTCTCTCCTTGAGTAAGTGTTTGGAAACTTGCGGCGTGAGCCGTAAAGAAAGCCTGCCAAGTCGAGATTATACAACTGATTTGTGAAATTGAGTACTTTTGTCCGATTAAAAACTATGACTCGGAGAACGCCACTTAACGAGTTGCTGATCAGTTACCAAGAACTCAACCATGCCAGTAATTTCTGTTACTGCACTCACCTCCAGTCGGTTGCTTCTTGCTTACTCACCCTGCACACCTGACTGTGATTCCCTGATGGGAAGGATGTTTTCGTATTGGCTCATCAGCGTGTATAAAATTGTTGGCCTGAGGCATCCCATTTTTTCCGGGAATCTCCTGCTTTCCCCTTTCGCCTTTCCTTATCTTTGCTATAATGAACTTATCTTTCAAAAGGAGAGTGAATTATGCAAAGTTTTTCACGAGGCTGGTCTTTTCTCAAACAGGCATGGAGCATGGCTTTTAAGGATAAGGACCTGCTTAAACCTTCATTCTATGCGCTGATCGTTGGGATGATCGTCTCTGTGATCGGGATCATTCCCATCATCATCGCTGCCGTTGTTTTTGGTGACAATCAGATCGGACGCGTCATTATGGGTATTCTGGGCGCGATTCTGATGTTTGCTCAATTTGTGGTTTCCTACGTTTTCTCAGCCATGACGATCCATTTAATTTACGGGTATCTCACCAAAGGCGATGGCCATATAAGCGAAGCCTGGGCAATCGTGCGCCGTGATTTTTTTGATATTCTCACATTGGCGGCGGTCTCCACAGCGGTGGGTATGCTTCGAAGCATGGTACAGAACAATAGAAAAAATAATGTTTTGGCGGGGATCCTGCGGACTGCCATGAGAGCCGTTGAAGCTTTGTGGACCGAAGCCGCCCTGCTGGTTCTGCCTGCCATGGTGATTGATGATCTTAATCTTAAAAATGGGCTGGCTCGTATTGTGAAGATCACCAGGGAAAACCTTTTACTGATCGGTATCAGTTTTGTGGGCGTCCGCTGGGTCACTGGCCTGATCGGCTTTGTCTTCATTATGATCGGCCTGGTCCTTGCCTTTGCCATCGGCGGCGGCATTGCGTACGTGGCTGGCAGCAGCACAGTCATTTTGGTTATCGGCATTGCCATTGGCGCGATGATCTTTTTTGCCTTCGTAATGCTCTCCAGTATTTTCAGTTCTTATACCAATACTGCCTATCATACCTGCCTGTATATTTGGGCGCGTGACGTGGAAACAGCCAAAGCTGAGGGCAGCTCCGTGCAAGTAATGGCTCCCGCTCCGCTCGCAGTGGCATTGGCGTAATAAAATATTAAATCCTAAAGGTTTTGAAAACCTTTAGGATTTATTTGACAAGGAAACACATGCAACCTGAACCTCGCCGTGAAATGGTTACCTGGGAAGAAGTGGATAAATTGATCGACCACCTGCTCCCCCAATTCCGTCGTGAATTTACCGCCATGGTCATGATCACGCGCGGCGGTATTATCCCCGGTGGAATGCTGGCAGAAGCGATGGATACTACGCATATCCTCACTGCCGCTGTGGATTTTCCCGCGCAGTCCAAAACGGACAAATCCAGCTTAATGGCCTGGCCTGAGTTTATTCAATTCCCCGCTGAAGATAAATTACGCGGCCGCCCAACATTGATCATTGACGACGTTTGGGGTTCGGGGCGGACAATCACTGCCGTGAAAAACCGTGTCTCTGCGGCGGGCGGATTCCCTGAGACCTGTGTTTTGCACTTCAATCCATATCGTAATTTGTTTGGAAGTACGCGCCCGGATTATTATGCCGCTGTGACAGATGCCTTTATCGTTTATCCATGGGAGATCAACCGCGGAACGGATAAAGTTATGCTTGGCGAGATATAATAAAATTTATGAAATCAGTTGAAACAAAAGTTGAAATCCGAATAAAAACATTGATGGGAAATGTTTATTTTGACGATCTGTCTGATGGCATGTTAGGAGAAATTGCAGCGCATATGAATATGCGCGAGTACCTCCGCGGGGAGGTTCTGCTTTGGGAAGGCGATCCTTGCGATGGTTTGTATATTATGGAGCAAGGCAGCGCAAAGATTTTCCGTATCTCACCGCAAGGCCGGCAGTATATCGTACGTATACTACAGGAAAAAGATACTTTCAATGAAGTCCCCGCTTTTGACGGCGCGACAAACCCTGTCAATGTGGAAGCGTTGGAAACCTGCCGCGCCTGGGTCATTGAGAGCGATATGCTGCGCAAGCTTGTGAGGACTCACCCGCAATTTGCAGAGAAGGTGCTGGTAAATTTTGGCCGAATGCTGCGCGGCATGGTACGCATGGTCAGTGAGATGGCGTTCTATCAAGTGACCCATCGTCTGGCGCGCTTGATCGATGAGTTTCCGCAGAATAAAACCGCGCCCGTTTGGACACAGGAACAACTGGCAGCCCGTTTGGGGACGGTGCGTGAAGTAGTGGCTCGTTCGCTGAAGGAATTGGAAAGAAGCGGTGCCATCAAAATTGAAGATCGGCGCATACAAGTTGCCGATAGAGAAATCTTTCAACAATGGGTACAACCGGATCATTAAAGTAAAAAGCGACAGGAGGCAAGATCCCGTCGCTTTTTGTATGAGGCAAATCCTTTTACTTCAATACTTCAAAATCCGAGACCGTTAACGAGAGTTCATCATCTGCGGCGGCTTTGATATAGTCAAAGTAGATTTCATTGGGGAAACCGTGGGCTGAGTCATATGTCACAGTGACCTCTTCTGCCTCGCCGGCCAGACCAGCTTCCAGTTCAGAGAAGATGCGTTCAATCGTCGCGTATTTGGAGAAAAACTCATGGTTCGGGTCAGTCTCCGTGACGAGAGTCCCATCCGAATATGTCATCGAAACGACTTCGCCACCTTGCACTTCAACAGTGATGGGCATCTGATTACGGAACGCGCAGAAACAGCTTATATTAAGTGAATAACGGTAATGTGTAATACCTGGGTCTTGCCACGCCTGACGGTTCTTTTCGAAGTCGGTTGGCGCTCCAGCAGAACACGCGGTAAGGATAACGATGAGGGTGATAAGAATTAACTTCTTCATTTTTTACTCCTGTGTGATAAGACGATTATAAAATAAAAAAGTTCCTGAAAATAAAAAACTCCCCATCATCGCTGATAGGGAGTTTGGCTTGATTAACTTTTATTTACGGAGTCGGTGTTACGTAGTAAGTATCCGTAGTTAGCAGGCTCGTATCGCCAATGGATTGCGCGGCCAGCATTTGTGCCTGACGGGCACGATCTGTGGCATCGGCTAAAGTCTTTAGAGCATATTCGGGGTTGTGGAAGCCCGTACTGTTTTCTGCAGAGACAATATCCCACATGAATTGCGCTTCACGATGAAGTTTGCGGGCCTGGTCAAGTAATGCGGGGTCTGCATTGCCGGCAGCGACAGCGGCCTTGATGGCGTTGACCGCGTCAATGATCGCATCTTCAGTGGAGATCTTTGTGGTGGCTACCTGTTCTTGAATGGTGTTCACGCGGCGAATAACATACTCTGTATCGGTATGGCATTGCCCACAGGCCTCTTCGGGATTGAGTAAAGGACTATGCACATCATGCGAAGAATATTTGGCAGCGCCATCACGAACATATGGCATGTGGCAGTCGGCGCAGGAGACGCCTGCTTTGTAATGTGTGCTATCGGCGGTAAAGAATTCATACTCAGGGTGCTGCGCCTTGAGCATGGGAGTACCGGTATCAGGATATTCCCAATCCTTGAAACCTGATTCTTCATAATAGGAAATCATTTCTTCAACTGTTGTGCCTTTATCCCAGGGGAAGGTGAGATATTTGCCGTCACCCTTGAAATAATATTCAACGTGACAGTTCGCGCAAACCACAGTACGCATTTCCTGGCGCGTGAAGGTTGTCCAATCCTTGCCCTGACGTTCAAAAGCTTCCTTAAGTGCCGGGTTGGTTACGATCAACCGCATGGTCTCTGCTTCATGACAATTGGAGCAGCCAATGGAATTATTTATATTCGGCGTCATTTCATTGAAAGTCATCTTGTCATAAGCTTCCATGCCAAGCCTGTCCCACAGACCCGGGTTATCAGTGGATTTGCAGGAATAGCAGGTGGCGGGCGTGTGCTTGGGATTTGTGTCATCCAGATTCAAACGCTTGGTCGCGCGTACATCCTCCAATGCATTTGCATGACCGCGGTCATCGTTGTAATCCTTGCTGAATGGGTAGCCGGCAAACAAGATCACCTGGCGCGGATCGCGTTCAAGCCAGGAAAACTGCGAAGAACCCGCGTAGGTGGTATCGATATTATTTGTTTTGGTCTTCATGAATGAGTCGTACTGATTGGGAAAGTTGACGCCCCACTTGGACGAATCAGGTTCCATCTGTGCAATTTCAACCAAAGGCTGAACCGCGCGTTCTTCTGCGGGCTGATTCTTGACGTAAACCAATACGCCAACGAGCGCGGCAGCCAAAACGATCACAAGGCCTGCCAGAATAAGATTGGTGTAATTCTTCATTGATGCTTCTCCTTACTTGGTGGGATAGAGGGTTGAATCTTGATAAGGGACAGACGAGGAACCGCGGTCGCCGTGTGCAACGCTGCGGTGGCAATCCCAACAATAACGATCCAAAGGCTGGGCGCCCATCATGATATTTTCGACCGTATCCTGATGACAGCGCAGGCAGTTGTCCTGAATAATACTTTTTGTCCTTTCACTCGCGCGAATGGCAACAGGGATATTTCCCGTAGTGAAAGCAAATACATCCTTCGCGCCCTGCCTGCCTTTTTCCAAATAATAAACCGCGATATTTTCATGCGGCAAATGGCAATCCACACATTCTGTTACCTTTTCATGCGGAGCGTGAAACCAATTTTCATATTGCGAATCCATCACATGGCAATTATTACAAGTCTCGGGCGCGCTTCCGCCGTATGAAGGCGCATCGGTTACAAATACAAAAAAAGCAAGCGCCAGGATTGCGGAGAGAACTGCGATAACAAATGGAGTTTTAAACATGGGCGATCCTCAGAAAAGATTAACGTGTGCTTAATATAAAGCAACACAGTTGTTTTTATTGTGACTTTTGTCACATATCAGCACGAAAACTTAATTTTGAATTAAGGCTAAATTTACTCAAAATTATCCGATTTCCAAAGTGACAATGCTCCCTTATTTTGATGTGACATCGCGTCCCTCCCCGCCCAAACCTGCCCCAGCGATACAAACATTATCTTCCTTGAAAAAGACGACCTGCTGAACATTACAGCAGGTCGTAGAAAGTGCAGAATCATCAAACTAAGGCATATGACCATCCATGCCGGAACCGCCCATATTCTCAGCTTCCTTCACTGGGGCAGTCAACGTAATATCTTCATGATTCTTGAAATGCAATATCAGTGTGATCTCGTCACCTACTTCTAGATCCTGTTTCAGGCCAATCAACATAATGTGGTAACTGCCTGGTTTGAACTCCATATCAACACCCATTGGAAGTGCGACGGATTCTTGTGGGATCATCTGCATAACACCATCGGCGCTCAGTTGACTCAAATGAATTTCAGAGGCAGTTGCCACATCAGAAGAAACGCCGACTAACTCATCATCTGTTTCTGTGTAATTGTGGAGGAGCATATAAGCAGCGCCGTTGCCGTCTTTCAAAGCCGCACGCGCCCAGTAATCCTGTACTTCAATACCCGTTCCTTTTGGTCCACACGCGCTTAAGAACAACATCCCCGCCAGGACCAACATCAGAATTCTTTTCATCTTTTATTCTTCCTTATTAATTTACAGATTTCCGAATCACACACCAGTCATTCGTATGCATCATTTTAATCCACTATCGAATGATATGTTCTCCCCCGCCACGTCACTCCCTGACCTGAAAGCACCTTCCACGCAGACGCAAGCATCATGGCCGCAAAGACTCCCGCACCCAGTGGTGTCGTAAATGCATAGCACGGGGAGATATTCATTTTGTTGGCTACTCTTGCGCGCAAGTAAAGTAAAACTCCCCAAACAATTAATGCCTGCGCGATAATCGCAATTGCCAACCCATCTCCGCTTTTGAGATACCAAAGAAAACCGAGCACAGGCCAAACGGGAAGAAATAACGCCGCGATCAAAGCGAGCGTCGCACCGAAAGCGCCAAGTAAAAGCATGGCTGGATGGTCGCGCAGGCCGAGGTAAATATTCTTTGTCCAGCCTTCCCACATGGTTTCAAGGGATGTATACATGCGTGTGCTTAATACCTGCATCCCATCTGCAACGATAAGGCGGTGCCCGTTCCATTTAACTTGTTCGGCAATGGCTTTATCTTCCACAATTTGATCCTTTACTTTTTCATGTCCGCCAATGGCAGCATAGACATTATGCTTGATCATAATAAATTGACCATTCGCCACGGCGTCATGTTTGTTTGGGTCATTCACTTTACGCGGAGAGAATCCCACCGAGAGAGCGGTCATCACGAGAGGCATCACTACCTTTTCCCAAAATGTACCAAGGATCTGTTGATTCATCGTCGTGAACAAATCCGCTTTTGTTTCAAGTGCCTTTGCATAGCATGAAGACAGGCAGTTCGGATTGAGGAATGTATCCGCATCTACAAAGCACAACCACTCGCCGCGTGCAACTGCCGAGGCTTGGAATAATGCATAAGGTTTTCCAGCCCAGCCTGCGGGTAGGTCTGATCCGTTGATTGGGAGGAGACGGGAATCACGAGATGCGATCTCTATTAATTGAGACGGAGTCGAATCAGTGGAGCGGTCATCCAAAACAATGACCTCGATGTTTGGATAATCCTGTGCAAGCACGGCCTCCACACAATTGCGAATATTTTGTTCTTCATTGCGCGCGGGAATGCAAACGGAAATGAGCGGCGCATCCGCACTGGGCGGTATCACTGGCGTGACTACAATATCGAGATGATACTGATTGTGGATCCAAAAAATAATAATCAGCGCGAGCAGGAAGAGAACAGTGGATGTAATGAAATAAGTCATGGATATAATTGGTAATTGGTAATTGGTAACTTACAAATCACCGATTCGATAGTTTTTATATAACTGTGACGGTGCTTCCGCGTTCGGTCTTCTCAACTTCAATACGATTCGGGAAGGCATCTTTGAGTTCGTCGAGATGGGTGATGATCAATATTTTTGCAAAATCATTTTTTACGAGATTGATGGCTTCGATCAATCTTTGGCGGCCTTGTATATCCTGCGAGCCGAAGCCTTCATCAATGACGAGCGTTTGCAGGCGCGCGCCTTTGCGTTGCGCAAGGATCTCCGACAGCGCGAGGCGAATTGCGAAGTTGACCCGGAACGCTTCGCCGCCCGAATACATTTCATAATTTCGCAGGCCGGCAGAATCACTGATCTGAATATCGAGCGTTTCCTTGAGGTCATCGCGTTTTTTATCTTTATATTCTGCCTGTGTTACAAACCGAATGGACATGTGTCCGTCGCTTAATCTTTCAAGCAGGTCGTTTGCTTTCTGCTCGATTTGCGGGAGAGCCTGCTCGATCAGTAAAGCGGGCACACCGTCCTTGCCGAAAGCGCGCTCCAATGTTTTATGGCGGACGATCTGCTGGTTGAGTTCTTCGCGCTGATGCGAGTAATCAGTTTTGCGGGTTCGGAGTGTGGCAAGCACGTCCACTTTCTGGCGGGCCGCGCCAACCTGGTCGCGCGTTCTGTTTTCATCCTCACGGAGAGTTAACAGCTCACGCTCGACAGTGTGGATATCAGGCAACAGCATTTCAGATTCAGTCAATGTTCGCGCAACGTCATTATGGGATTTCTCCTGTTCAGCGATTTCCTCTTTCTTCATGCCTCGTTCTTCAATTATATTTTTTATTTCACTTTCCAGTTGTTTAATAACCTGGCGGGCAGATTCGAGTTTGCGGTAGTCTGCATCTATCTCGCGGAGTCCAAGTTCTTCTCTTCGCTTTTCGTCATGTGTGGATACGTCATAGCCAAGTTTGGCGAGTTCCTTATCCAGTTTGCCCAATTGCTTGCGCGCATCCGCTGCGAAGGATTCTTTTTCCAGTTCCCTGGTTACAACAGCCAGCCGTTTTTTGCCAGATTTCTCCCAATCCTTTTCAGCAGCCTGAAGGGTTTCGATTCGCTCTGTAAGCTGCGAAACAACGCTTAGATATTTGCCGCGTCCATTTTCCAGGTTGGCGAACTTAGCAATCTGCGCTTCGAGGTCTTTAACTTGTTTTTCGGTATCATCCAATTCCCTTTTGTTTGCGCGAAACTGGTCGCCCTTGTCTTTGCCCTGCTTGTTCAATTCTTTTAGCGTGGATTTACGATGCGCTTCGGTTAATTCCTGTCCGCAGACGGGGCAGGTCGCATCGCCCTGCGCTTCTTCGAGTGAATCAATGCGCTTTTTGATTTCGTCCATTTCCTTGCGCAGCGATTCGTTTTCAACTTTCAGGGCAGCATTCTTTTCACGCGCTTCATTCCACTGACTTACCCATTCATCGCGCTCCATGATCTTTGTTTCTGCTTCCTGCAAGGAAGCCTGTGCCGTTTTCACCTGCTGTTCCAAATCACTAACCACTGCCCGCTGTTCACTGACTACAGAAAACTGACCACTCAACCCACCAAGTTCCTGCTCAAGCTTCGCCTTTTCCACCGCGATTTTCTCAAGCAAAGGTGAACGCTCTTTTTCATGTTCGCGAAATTCCATCGCAACCGTATTAAGCTCTTCCAAATCTTTTTGCGCTTTTTGCCAGGCTTTATATGCGGACTCGATCTCCCTGGTTCGGCTGAGGAGGTCGGCATAGGCAGCATGTTCTGATTCCTTTTCAGAAAGACGAGAATCAAGTGATGCGAAAGCCGTGCGCGATCTTTCAAGGGATGTTGATAAGGTCTCAGCAAGTTTTCGCTGCTGTTCGATCAAAGCTGAATTCTTCTTCATATTTTCCAAAGCAGTTTCCTGGGCAGCGCGCGCAGAAGATAATTGTTTCAAGGAATTTTCGAGCTCCGCCAAACGATTTCTGCGCGTATCTTCTTCGTCCAGCTCTGCATCGATCTCTGCCACGCGGCCATCAATTCCCTGCACATCGGTTTCAAGCAGTCTTCTCTTTTCAGCGGTTCGATCCTTATACGTGTCCCATAACTCCAAACCAAGTATGGTACTCAGAACCGCTTTTCGCTCGCTGGCTTTTTTCTGCGTGAACTGGTCGGCTTTGCCTTGCAGAAAAAAAGAAGCATTGATGAATGTTTCATAATCAAGCCGAAGAGTCTGCTCGATCCGCGCCTGTGTATCTCTTGTGGTCTTTTCAGTTAACACTTTCCATTGACCGTTGCCGATGGATGCCGGATCATGATGGATGGTCGATGGTCTATCGTCCATTGTCTGATTCAGCACTTGAAATTCAAGAACCGTACTCTTTCCGCGCGGCAGGGTCCTTTGTACGCGAAATATATTGCCTTCATATTTAAACGTCAAGGCAACTTCTGCGGCTTTTACATCCAAATTCAAATTGATTACATCTGTACTTTTTCCACGCGCCTCCCCAAAAAGAACCCAGGTGATCGCATCCAGCAAAGACGACTTGCCCGCGCCGTTTGAGCCGGAAATACATGCAAGCTCAAACGAACTGAAATCCAGGTCAATGGGGTCACGATAAGAAAGAAAGCCTGCAATACGTAAATGAAGAGGAATCATGGAGAAGCGCATCCTAGGATTAAGACCTGACCGGTTAGATGGATTTTGATCGACAATATCCCGATCAACCCATATCACGATAAAACCTGTCAGGTCTGAGACGGGGTTCTAATTAATGTTGGATTATAATCGACCCGATATGTTTGAATCCGACGCACCCCACACACGCCGCCGCCTGCAAATTCTGGCCGTCATCATTGCCACCATCCCTTGTTATTGCGTCGGATTTATTTTCCTAAGCTTCACGCCAGATCCTGTGGTCGCAACAGCTACTCCCACCATCACAGTGACAGGCACGCTCCCCAC
The DNA here is from genome assembly GCA_038250295.1 of Anaerolineales bacterium. Taxonomy (GTDB): domain Bacteria; phylum Chloroflexota; class Anaerolineae; order Anaerolineales; family Villigracilaceae; genus Villigracilis. Next base: position 14,507 of record JBBSCM010000034.1, read on the forward strand.
CGCTACCCTTAGCCTGACCCCAATTATTGTAACCGGCACCATCACCTCAACAGTTACCGTAACCACCACTCCAACAGAAACCGCAACGTTGACTGTCACATTAACGCCCTTCCAGCCAAGCACGTTTACACCAACATTTACAAACACTCCAACAAACACACCAACATTTACGTTTACAAACACATTCACGCCATCGGCTACACTTACAAATACTCCCACACCTACAAACACGCCAACCTTTACACCCACACCAACGCCGTCCAATACGCCCATCCCTTCCCCAACCGCATTTGGTGGTTAAGCATTCGACTGTCTACAAAAAAATATCTGGAATGGTCTCATGAGCGATATCCTCCCTTTTCTTAAATCAATTATCTCCGTCGCCGGTCTTTCTGGATACGAAACCCCTGTAGCGAATCTCATCGAAAAAAAGTGGACTCCGCTGGTGGATGAGATCAGTCGAAGTAAACTCGGTTCAATTCATGGACTGAAAAAGGGTTCGCAAACTACAGGCATTTCCCACGCTAATAAATCTTCCCGCCCATCCGTCATGATCGCCACACACATGGATGCAATTGGTCTCATGGTCTCCCGCATCGTGGATGGGTTTTTATATATTGTAAATATCGGAGGCATAGACTCACGCGTCCTGCCTGGTACGCCGGTGATGGTCCATGCTTCGAGCGGAGAAGAATTATATGGCGTGATTGCAATGCCTCCAGCAAATCTACTGCCCGATGGTGCAAGCGGGGGCGTCATCGCTTTAAAATATCTGATGGTGGATACAGGTCTCTCGCCACAGGAAGTTTCGAAGCGAGTCCGCGTGGGGGACAGAGTCGCTTTTGGAACAGAACCAGTTGAAATGTCAGGGGGATGCGTGAGTGGTCATACGCTTGATAATCGCGCATCAGTCGCCGCGCTTACGATCTGTCTCGAAGAACTGCAAGCCAAGTCGCATGTTTGGGATGTGTGGGCGCTGGCATCTGTTCAAGAGGAGATCACCTATGCGGGCGCTTATACATCCGCCTATCAATTGCGTCCGACCATTGCAATTGCCCTGGATGTGACTTTTGGCAAAGGCACAGGGGCAACTGATTATTCGGCATTTCCCATTGGCAAAGGGGTGACACTTGGCATTGGGCCGAGCATGCATCCATTTTTGCACAAACGATTCAAGGAAGTGGCCGAGCGCGTGGAAATCCCCGTCAAAGACGAAGCCATGCCTTCCGCCTCCTCCACAGACGCCGATGCCATGCAGTTGACCGCTGAAGGTATTCCTACCATGGTGGTAAGCATTCCGCAAAGATACATGCACACGCCTGTGGAATTGGTAGCCGTGAAGGATATTCAACGCGCGGGACGTTTGCTGGCAGAATTTGTCGCGTCGCTGGAAACAGATTTTATGAATAAGATTGCTTGGGATTAATAACCCGTCATTGCGAGGGCGTTTTTGTTTTTTGCCCGAAGCAATCTCCTACCTTAATGAGGAGATTGCTTCGTCGCTCTCTAGCGTTCGCTCCTCGCAATGACGTATAAAAGGTAAATAAATAATATGCTTTCAATTGGCGCACCGCAAATAAAACTGCTAGAAAAATTATGCAACGCAATCTCCGTCTCCGGGGATGAAGGCGAAGTGCGTCGTATTGTGCTGGAAGAAGTAAAACCCTTTGCCGATGAAGTAAAAGTGGATGCACTTGGAAGTGTGCTTGTACGAAAAAAAGCTGCCGCGGCCAGCCGCAAAAAACCTTTACGCGTCTTGCTGGATGCGCACATGGACGAAGTCGGCTTCATGATCGTAAACGACGAAGGTGAAGGCTTTTTTCAATTTGAAGTTGTCGGCGGCATCGACGAGCGCCATCTGGTTGGCAAGCAGGTGTTCGTTGGGAAGGATCACGCCATCGGAGTGATCGGCGCAAAACCCATTCATCTAACTACAGTTGATGAACGCAAACATACCATCAGCGCAGATTCAATGCGGATTGACCTCGGTCCTGAAGGCAAAGCGAAAGTGGGAGACCGCGCATCGTTTGCGACGAAGTTCAAGCGCGCCGGTCCATCGATCATGTCCAAATCCATCGATGACCGCATCGGCGTGGCAATATTGATCGAGCTCCTCAAACACGCTCCAAAGAATATCGAGCTTTGCCTGGCATTCAGCGTTCAGGAGGAAATAGGTTTGCGCGGCGCAAAAGTGGCGGCGCATTACTTTGAACCAGACCTCGCCATCGCAGTGGATTCCACGCCTGCGCGCGACCTTCCCGACTACGAAGGGAAAGAGAATTTCACATACAATACCCAACTCGGTCTTGGCCCCGCGATCTATATGGCAAACGCATCCACAATGGACGATCCACGGCTTGTAAAATTTCTCACAGAGACTGCCGAGAAAAACAAGATCCAATATCAATTCCGCCAGCCCGGTGGGGGCGGCACGAACGCAGGCGCAATTCAGCAATCGCGTGCGGGTATCCCCGTTGTCTCGGTTTCTGTGCCGCATCGGTACACACACTCCCCCATCAGCATTTCGCGGATTGATGATTGGAAGAACACATTGAATTTATTACATGTTGCCTTGAAGAAGATTACACGCGATATATTAACCGTAGATAGGTAGAGATATGAATGGATTAATTGCTTTACTTGGTTCTGGAGAATATCTTTCCGTAATGGATGACGTTGACCATTATCTGCTCGCGAATTGTGGGGCGAATGGGCGCAAGCCGCGTGTGGTCTGTTTGCCAACTGCCGCGGGACAGGAAGGCGAAAAGAGTATATTGCGCTGGTCTACCATGGGAATGGCACATTTTGCCCGCCACGGGGCAGACGTTCAAGCTCTTCCGGTTATCGACGAGAAGTCAGCGAACGATCTAAATCATGCCTCGGTTGTGGAAGACGCGGATATTATCTATTTCTCGGGAGGCGACCCAAGCTATTTATATAGAACCATGAAAAATAGTCTTGTTTGGCAGGCTGCACAGAAAGCGTGGACGCGCGGCGCTGTTTATGCGGGTTGTTCTGCAGGCGCCATGATCCTGGGCAGGGAGATGCCTGATTTTCGCGCACTGGGCATTCGCTCCACTGCTGCGTTTGGAATTATCCCTGTCGCTTCCGTGATGCCGCACTTTAATGCCATCCCTTTGTTTGGGAAGCCGCTCGTTGCCACTCTCCGCCGCCGATTGACGGAAGGCGAGATCATGATCGGCATAGATGAAGACACAGCCATTGTTGGAAAGTTAAATGAAGAATGGACTGTGATGGGAAAAGCCAAAGTACATATATTTACAAAAAATGAAAATACAAGTTATTCCGCAGGCGAAAAATTTTCTTTAGGAAAATAATTGATGAAACAATTACTAAAAACGCTCACCGAAACCTTTGGTCCATCAGGTTATGAAGACGCTGTCCGTAAAGTGATACTAAAAGAAGTGAAGCCGCTGGCAGATGAAGTGCGTGTGGATGCGCTGGGCAATTTGATCGTGCACAAGAAGCCATCTGCGGGAACCAAGAATCCAAAGAAGATCATGCTTGCCGCGCACATGGATGAGATCGGGGTTATCGTCAGCCACATTGATAAAAAAGGCTTCGTGCGATTCACAAATATCGGCGGGACCTTCGGCAGGTACACGCTCGGGGCACGAGTCCGCTTTTTGGACGGGACCAGCGGCGTGGTCGGGTATGATCGTTTGGAACAGATGGACGCAACTCTCCCTATCCATAAAATGTACATTGACGTGGGTGCATCCAGTAAAGAGGATTGCCCCGTACAAGTTGGGGCTGTAGCTGCATTCGAACGTCCATTTATTGAAATGGGAGACCGCCTCGTTGCCAAATCCATGGATGACCGTTCTGGTGTGGTGGTCTTGATCGAAACATTGCGCGCGATAACCCTTCGACAAGCTCAGGGCAGGTCCACACCCAATGATCTTTATTTTGTATTCACCGCGCAGGAGGAAGTCGGCACACGCGGCGCAGGCGTCGCCGCCTTTGGCATTGACCCTGACATTGGCATTGCGGTGGATGTAACGCCCACAGGCGATACGCCCAGTTCATTAAAAATGGTGATGGAACTTGGCAAAGGACCCTGCGTGAAATTCCGTGACGTGGGCATGTTATCGGACCCGCGTGTTGTAGATTGGATGATCAACGCTGCAGAAAAAGCAAAGATCCCCTATCAGCGTGAAGTGCTTTTGGTGGGCAGTACCGATGCGCGCGAAATTCAAATATCCCGCGCAGGTGTGAAGACGGGCGCATTATCCATTCCAGTAAGATATGTCCACTCGGCTTCAGAGATGGTGGATATCAATGACATAAAAAATTCGGTGAAATTGTTAACGACAATATTAAATAAACCAGTATCGATTTAATACCCCCCCAAAAAAAATAATAACGGGTTTAGCAGATGATCTGCTAAACCCGTTAAGTTTTAAGTTTACAACTTTCTTACTTTGCTTCGTCTTCCGGTTTATCGCCCCTGCTGGACATGAAGAAGGCAATTCCTGCGCCCAGGGCGAAGGCTCCCACTGAACCAGGGCTGGAGAATTTGGCCAGCGCGGCAAGCAACGCAAAGAAACCGAGCGCCAACGCACCCTGCAACTGCCAGCTTGCCTTTTGAAAAGCGCCCAGCATGAAGCGCGCGCCTCCAAAACCAAATAGAAGGAAACCAAGGGCGTTTAGCAGAAAACCGAGGAATGCGAAGATTTCATTAACAATAGTTGGCATATTTTCTCCTTTGAATAATAATTAATCAACATGACATGGACACTATCTACATCTCTAAAGAAAAGAACACTGGTAAAGTTAAAAAGATGTGCGTTTTCTCAACACCAAAAAACCTTTGACCTATAGCCAGGCCCATAATGCCCAAAAAATAATCATCACCACGCCGATCCCAAACCTCGCCGCGAGTGACCAGCCCCAGCCTGTCATCCATGCTTTTGTGTTTGTAAAGGCGGTCTGTTTATCCTTTAACCTGTACCATTCTGCCAGATATAACCCGACAGGAGAGGCGATCATGCCGGCAATGGGAGTAAAGAACAAACTGAGGATAATGCCCGCCGCGAACGCCCAAATGATGGAACTCCACGGCACATTTTTATCGCGGACATGTTTGGCAATGATGATGTTATCTATGATATTGCCGCCGATCATTAACAAGGTAATGAGTGTGAAGAGTAACCAATCCACCCAATTCATCTGTCCAGCGCCGGCTTGCACAAGGGCATACACCAGAGTACCCAACCACATGATCGTAAGGCCGGGAAAGATTGGGATGAGCAAACCTACCAGCCCAGCCAGCAGGACAAAAAGGGTCAACGTTTCGATTACAACCTGCAACCAAAATTCAAGGTCAGCCATGGATTCTCCAAATAAAAATTGTAGGGGCGACCCTTCAGGGTTTAATCAGACAGGCTGTTTCTCGCCGGGCGGGTCGCCCCTACACGCGTATTATCTAATTATATCAATCCCGCCCATCCATGGACGCAATACCTCAGGCACAACGATCGAACCATCAGCCTGCTGATAATTCTCCATGACTGCGATCAGCGTCCGCGGCAAGCCCAAGCCGGAGCCGTTCAACGTATGCAGTAATTTCGCCTTGCCGCCATCCGCGGGCCGATATTTGATATTCGCGCGGCGCGCCTGAAAATCGGTCACATTTGAGATCGATGAGACTTCGAGCCACTCGTCACAGCCGGGCGCCCACAGTTCCAGGTCATAAGTTAATGCTGCGCCGAATCCAAGGTCACCGCTGCAAAGGCGCTTCACACGATATGGAATGCCAAGCAACTCACAAGTCTCTTCCGCATCCCTGA
>JBBSCM010000035.1:0-19943 GCA_038250295.1 Anaerolineales bacterium
GAAGGCCAATGCCGTGGTGCTGCCGGGATCATTGGCTTTGAATACGCTGGCTTCGCCAAATGTTGAAGCTTGGATCCGCTCATTTAACGGGAGCAAGCTCATCGTCAGTGATGATGCGGCGGGCATTTACTGGATGAATGACCTCGGACAGGCTGCCCAGTCTGCGCAGGCATTGGCTGAAGGTCAGGAAATCCGCCCGCAATCTGCAACGAAAATAACCCCTGCATGGACTTATGTTGCGTATGTTTTTGCGGCGTTGTTTGCATGTCAATTGGTGGTTATCCTGTTGTCTGTTGGCGTAAGAATGGTGGTTGGTTTTTAAGAAGAATGTGCGCCGCACCTGCCAGAGTAGGTTTATCTTATTGTGTGGATAAACCCTAACGATAGGAAATTTCCTATTAAGTTTGGGTATGCACGCGCTTATCTCAATAAGTTAATGATATACTTTCAAAAAATTAACTCGAGGCGATAACCTATGAAAGTAACTGTCCTTCAAGAAAATCTGGCACGCGGTTTGAGCATTGTCTCCCGCGCTGTTTCGCCGCGCAGTACGCTTCCCGTTCTTTCCAACATATTGATAGCAAGTGATGAAGGCCGGCTGCGACTCTCCGCCACCAACCTTGAGTTGGGTATTACCTGTTGGATCGCAGCGCGTATCGATGAAGAAGGCTCGACAACTGTGCCGGCGCGCACGTTTAATGACCTGGTGAATACACTTCCAGGCGATCAGGTGCAATTAACCCTCGATGTAAAAACACAAACCTTGCATGTCAAAGGCGGCACATCGAATAACGACATTAAGTGTATTGATGCGCAGGAATTTCCTCCCCTGCCTGTGCCTGAAATGGACGGTGCCATTCAATTGAACGTGGCTGATTTCAAAGAGATGATCCAGCAGGTCGCTTTTGCCGCTTCAACAGATGAGGCCCGCCCTGTACTAATGGGTGTACTGGTTCATGTGGAAAAAGATAAACTCACCATGGCGGCGGCGGATGGCTTCCGCCTTTCTGTCCGCAAGGCTGTGCTATCCAACCCGGCGCCCCAGCCGTTGAATTTAATCATCCCCGCGCGTGCATTGAATGAGTTGGCGCGTGTGGCTGGTGACACCGAAGAACCGATCTACATGGTCTCGCCAAAAAATCGCGGTCAGGTTCTGTTCCGCGTGAAGGATGTGGAAGTGGTTTCGCAATTGATCGATGGGACTTTCCCGGATTATCAACAGATCATTCCCCGCAATTACAAATCACGTACTTTGGTTTCCACCGCCTCCTTGCTCAAGGCCTGCAAGCAAGCCGAGATTTTTGCGCGGGAAGGCTCAAACGTGGCGCGCTTTGATATCAAACAAGCGAACGGCGAAATGCAGCCGAGTGAAGTGGAAATCTCTGCAACATCAGAAGAGACCGGTAAGAACGAAACCATCGTCGAAGCGACCGTGGATGGCGGCAGTGTCTTGATCGCATTCAATGTGAAGTTTTTGCGTGAGGCGCTTGAAGTCATTCGCACTCCGAACGTGGCGCTTGAAACATCTGCGGCGAATGCGCCGGGCGTGGTCAGGCCAGTCGGCGATGATGATTTTCTGCATGTCATCATGCCGATGCATTTGGGGTAGAAAAATAGAACTTTAAATTAATCCGCCAAACACATCCTGTTTGGCGGATTTTTGTTATCATTACTCTCATGACATTCCCAAACATCTCCATCGATAGTGTTTTGAAGATATTGCTTGCGCTCAGTCAGTATCCAATCTTAAGCACGCGCATCCGCCACCAGATGAGAAAAGCCTTGTTCTCTCGCGGCGTTATCACAAGAGTCGCATTTGACGAGGAGGCACGCCGCAAGGCCATCGAGTCACAGGAGCGCGAGGGGCTGCACAACCCATATGTCGAGGAACAGGCGGATGTTTGGAGTCTTCGTTTACAACGAATACGTGATTCTCTTACCGATTTTTACTTTGCCTATAATCTGCCTTACGCGGAATTTGAACATCTCGTCCGTCAGGTTCTGACAGAACACGGCAGCAGTGAATCGGAGTTCGTCTGGTTCAATCCTGAGCTGGCTCCGCAGGATATGTTGTTTGAACAGGCCGAGATCATCGAGTCCATGCCTGCCGATGAGCGTAAAAAATATGAGGCTCGTTTGCAGGAAATTGAAGTGGTGTTGATCCGTACGTTGATCAGCGACCAGTTGAAATATATTAAGATGGCGCGTCAATGGTTTACTGTGGCGGACTTGAAGGAAATCCGCAGGCGTAAGATCGGAAGCGGAAAAGTGGGCGGCAAGGCTGCCGGCATGTTACTGGCGATGCGCATTCTCAAAGAGACTGCACGCGCTGAAGTCCGTGATGCCTTCAAAATTCCCGTTTCATACTACCTTGGCTCGGATGTGTTTTATAACTTTTTAGCCATCAATGGATTAATGCACTGGAATGATCAGAAATACAAAACCGAGGAACAAATGCGCGCAGATTACCCCACCCTGCGCGAGGAATTTTCAAAGGGGGAACTCCCGCCGGAGATCATCGAACGGTTGGATGAAATATTGGTCGAGGCAGGAGACACACCGCTGATCGTCCGTTCGTCAAGTTTGCTGGAGGATAACTTCGGCACCTCCTTCGCGGGAAAATATGAAAGCATCTTCCTGCCAAATCAGGGAACTTATGCCAAAAAAATGGCAGCCCTTACCAGCGCCATTTCGAGAATCTACGCCAGCATCATGGACCCGGATGCATTGCTTTATCGTCACCACAAAGAACTGGCTGATTATGACGAACGTATCGCCATCCTGATTCAATTTGTGGAAGGAAAGCAAATGGGCAGATACTACCTGCCGCATGCCGCGGGTGTGGCCTTCAGCCGCAACCTATATCGTTGGTCGCCGCAGATCAAACAGGAAGACGGTTTTCTACGTCTCGTGTGGGGCCTGGGCACCCGCGCTGTGGATATGGTTGCGGATGATTATCCGCGCCTGGTTGCGCTGAGTCACCCGCGTTTGCATTCCTCATCCGATGTCCGCACCACGAAGCGCTACTCTCAACAAAGTGTGGATGTGATCGATCTTGAAAACAATGCTTTTACTACAGTTCCCGTATATGACATGATTCATGCTGATTATGGCCCTGTTCGCTACATTGCTCAAGTGGAGGAAGATGGTTACCTCACATCCATTCGGTCGCGCCTTGCCGTACCTGAAAAAATGATCATCACGTTTGACGGGTTGTTATCCCGCACCTCTTTTGCGGCAAACATCCGCGAGGCCTTGAAATTGTTGGAAACGCATTACGACTCTCCTGTGGATACAGAATTCACAATTGAAATTCTCGACCCTGATGAACAACGTCCGCATGTGCAGATCACACTGCTTCAATGCCGCCCGCAAAGTCATATTCAGGAAACCAATGATGTACAGTTTCCAGATGATTTGCATAACGAAGATATTGTTTTTTCCACACAACGGATGGTTCCACAGGGTGCTGTGCAAAACATTCGTTATATTCTCTTCGTGCCCTCCGAGGGATATTTCAGACTGACATCCCAGGCTGAACGTACTCAACTCGAAAGAGCCATCGGTCAACTTAATGTTGCGTTGAAAGGCGAAACATTTATTGCTGTTGGCCCCGGCCGCTGGGGCACATCCACACCTGACCTCGGGGTCCACGTTTCGTACAGCGATATATATAATGCCCGTTCATTGGTCGAGCTGGCTGGTGAAGCTATTGGCGCATCCCCCGAGCCGTCCTTTGGAACCCATTTCTTTCAGGATCTAATGGAAGCGCAAATTTATCCGATCGCAGTTTTTTTGGATGATAAAGACACTATCTTTAATAGGGATTTTTTCTACACCACGCCAAACCATCTTAAGGAATTTATTGCTGTTGAAAACCCCCGCATCCTTGAATCTTTGAGATTGATCGCAGTTAATGATTATCGTCCTTACCACCACATGGACTTGATCATGGACGCGAACAAGAGTCGCGCAGTTGCTTTTCTTGTTCGAGAGGAAAAACCAAAAGAGGAAGATGTTACCAATAAAGCATCGCCTGCGGGATTGGAATAATAAAAATGGGCGATACAACATCGCCCATTTTTATTATCTTACTGTTCAGAACAAATGTTCTATTTAGTTTCCGTTTCATTTTTGACTGGGAAACTGTTTCTGAGTCGAATGGCATATCCCAACAACCCAACAGCAAGAATCGCAACCAAAGTTTCCAAACCAAATGTGCCAAGCACAACATTGGTTCCAGCCGTGATCTTTGGATATAGATAAACAGCTAATGCATCAACAAATGCATGCCAAAACATTGCAAACCAAAACCATTTGCCTTGACCACTGACAATACTGTACATCACAAACACAGATAAACCGATGTGTAAACATATTGCAGAGATGCGTTCCATAAAACCAAAAAATGGAATGCCAGCAGATTGCGCCCAATACGTAGCGACCTGTGTTTCTGCAATCTCAAGCTGATCCGCTGGAAGGCCCAGCGCAGACAAGGCTGTTGGATCTTGCATCGCGATCATTTGAACAAGAGTCGTGATCGTGATAATCCCAAGTAAGATCGCTTCGATGCCGCCATGACCGAGCCCAACGGTAATGCCATCTTCCCAGGTGCGTGAGTTTTTCATAATGTACTTAAATAGAATATATCGCGCAGTCTCTTCAAAAATACCCGCGAGCAAACCAAGTACGATAGCGTTGAAGATTAAGATCCGCGATTCGGATGGAAATGGAATCGTGCCGTTGTTGAACAGAGCAGATAATCCATAAAGAAAGGGAATATGTAAAATCTGCGATGCAATGAAGGTCAATGCGCCCGCGATAAATAATTTACGAAAGTCTTTGAATGATTGTTTGAATTTCTTCGCTATGAAGTAGCCAGCCACGAGCGGTAAAAGAATCATTCCGATGGCGCTGATGAGGGTGTTTGCAATTAACATGTATATCTCCAATGTTATTTTATGCAGGCATACTGCGGAATCTTCGTGTCACGCTGGATAACGGACGTTTTGCAACCACAGTCACTTTTCCGCTTCCTTCGGGAGTATAGACGTGAGTCACTTCCCAGCCTTCATTACCCCATTCATTTAGCATCGCTTCGATGTTTTCATCTTTTGTTCCAAAAACACTTCCGATGGTTTGTACACGATATTCCCATTTTTTGAACTCTTCAGTCATTTCAGCCTCCTACAATTTTGCGACTAACGCACTGCGTTTGAAATTTTTCACGCTGATGTAGATCAACGCTGCATCCACCAGCCAGATGACCGTACCAATTATCAGTGTAGTACCAATTCCCAGAAACAGCACGCCGCTTACCTGTCCAGCTACGAGTGCGAGTACAAGCACCACCAGTGATGCGCTCATCTGGTAGGCTTCCATGAATGTGCGTACGCGGGATGAGATCAGCACCGTTGCGGAAATTCCCAATACTGCCAGCGCAGGAGTCATCCACAACATCAGAGGCCACCATGTCGGCAGAGGAAACCAGATGCGCCCAAAGAGCGGATAACTGGTAACATTCACAACAATAATGTACACCACATAGGTGATCCAAGACAAACCTATTGCAGGGATGACCGCCGCGAGCACCTTGCCGAGGAATAATTCCATATCGCTGGTCGGTGTGTAAAGCAGGGCTTCCATTGTCTTGCGTTCGCGTTCTCCCACAAATGAATCCGATCCGATCACCGTTGAGAACATCAACGGCATGATGAGAAACAATGGCGCCAGCATGAACCCTGCCATGTAAAGCACGAACATCTGCTCCAAACTTTTGCCTTCAAAAAGCGCTTGTAGTGCGGGCGGCATGGCGCGTAACATCGCATCCAGATCGCCCAGTTCCCTTTGCACATCTTCAACAGGGACCATCTGCGGCAAAATGATGAACACCAGCGGCATGAAGACCGCGAATACCAGCGGCACCACGATCCCGGGTCCCCAGGCCATCTTGTTCTGACTAACTTCCTTTAAATCTTTTTTGGCTATCGTCCATATCGAACGCCAGTTCATTTCTCACCTGCCTGCAAAGAAAAATAAATATCTTCCAGTGTGTAATCACGCGGATTGACTCTGAGGATGGATGCCCCCTGCCCCGTCAAGTGTTGTACGACCTGCGGGATCACTTCCTCGTTTTCGACCTGCACTTGCAACGCATCCCCCTGACCTGTGACCTGCATTACGCCCCGTTGAGATTTGAGACTCCCTGTGACTGTTTCTGCAGGTGCCTCCCAGAATGTGATATCCACCCAGGTGACAGGCCACAACTTGCGTGTTAAATCCTTGAGACTGCCCATCGCAAGGATACGCCCCTTGTTCATGACAGCCACGCGGTCACATAGACGCTGCGCTTCGGGCAGGTTGTGCGTTGCCAGTAGGATCGTCTGCCCGTTGCGCTGACTGAGTCCCGCAATCAACTCGTTGACCTGTTGTGCTGCTTCGGGGTCTAATCCTGAAGTTGGTTCATCCAAAAACAAAAGCGGCGGCTCATGGATAAGGGCACGCGCCAATGCGAGTCGTTGCTTCATACCTTTGCTGTAGGTTTCAACTTTGTCTTCCAAACGATCTTGCAGGCCGAAGAACATCAAAATATCCAGCACACGTTGAGAGAGTTTCTCAACAGGGATGCCCGCCAGTGCGCCGAAGAACTCCAGATTTTCACGCGCCGAAAGCCGTTCGTACAGGGCGGGAGATTCCGTCAGCACCCCTGTTTGCCTACGGACACGCTGTCCATCTATTGAGGGATCCAACCCGAAGACCCGCGCCGTTCCGCCCGATGGCGGCAGGATGCCGTTCAATAAGCGGACCGTCGTCGTCTTGCCTGCGCCGTTGGGACCGAGCAGCCCGAAGACTTCACCTTGTTTCACGTGAAACGTCATTCCGTCCACGGCGCGGTTCTGCCCGAAGACACGTTCCAGTCCGTTGACTTCGATAATGGTTTCCATCTGCTTTATTTACCTTTTGTTTCGCGTTGATACAGCACGTAGGAGTAGATCACCAGGAATATTGTAGACCCCATCAACGGAACGAATAGAAACCAGAAGACAGCCATACCGCCAAGTAACCCGCCGATGATAGCGAGTGCGCCTGAGACCATGAATAAGGTCGCGCCGAGTTGGTGCGTTTTGTCCCATACGCTGTCACTGGACAATGTCCACGGGGTGCGGATTCCAATAAAGAAATTGCGCCTGGCTTTCCTTAACATCAGTCCAATGGCGATGAATAGCACACCCATGAAAGGAAGCATTGCGGCGCTCATTTTGAAGCCGGTGAATCCGAGGCTCCATGCCAGGGTCAGTCCGTGGATGTAAAGCATGAAGGCGATGATCAACACAATGAATACATTGAATGTCTCACGGAATTGCGCGATATTTGCTTTCAGCGGGTCAATGTTCGGGATAATCAAGAATAGCGCCATCATTCCCAATGTGACAAGCGGCATTAGGAATACCCCCCAGAATTTGGGCATGGTCCCATCCACCTGATCGTTGACATTCCAGTGTGACGCCATTTGTTCGGGTAATTGAGCCCATAATACGACTCCAGCAATAACCGCTATGGCAATCAATGTAATGGAAATTATGGTTATAGTTTTTGTTGACATTCTTTCTCCTTTATGCTGTTTCACGTGAAACGTAAATTACTTATTTTCCTTAGGTACATTATTCTGTGCCATGGCAACCATGCCGCTCAGCCCGCCCAGGTTCATCGAGTCGACAGCGGAAGATGGAACGATCACCAGCGCGCCTTTTTCTTTCAGACCTTCAAACAACATGTTCATTGCGCGCAGGTGCAGCGCCGTAGGATTGTTGATGTAAGCTTTCGACGCTTCTGCAAATGAGGCCGCGATCTGAAGCTCGGATTCGCCCAGGATCACGCGAGATTGTCGCTCGCGCTCGGCCTGCGCCTGGCGGGACATCGCGTTCTCAAGATCTGGTGGGATGATCACATCACGAATTTCCACGGATTGAACGGTCACGCCCCAGGGAGTCGTGCGCTCATCAATGATCTTTTGCAGTTCCGCATCCATTTTGCCTCGGCCAATCAGAATATCAGCCAGAGTCATTTGCCCAATGATCTCGCGTAACGCAGTCTGCGCAGCCCATGAAATCGCAGAGTTGTAATCGGTAACCTCGAGCGCAGCCTTTTCCGCATCCCACACAACCCAAAACAAGACTGCATCCACATCGACTGGAACAGTATCTTTTGTAAGTGTTCTTTCTGCAGAGAACGATGTCACTGCCACGCGATGATCGATCCACATTACGGCGGTGTCAATGATCGGGATAACCCAGAACAAGCCGGGGCCTTTCAAGCCAATGAATTTACCCAAACGCAGCAGGATTACTTTTTCCCATTGTGACGCAACTTTCATCGCAAATAAAAAGTATGTGCCCAAAATAGTCCATGTGACTACCCAGATACCAATCAGATAATCTGGAAAACGGCTACTGCCAATGATCGCGCCCATAGTGGCGATGATCAGAAAAACCCCAAATAATGCACCTGCAATAGGCGCGATGTGCTGGTCATCTTTTTTTCTTTTTTCAATTGCGGACTTCATAAACTTTGTATTCATTTTTACATTCTCCTGAGTTATAACTATTCGATATCTTTAGCGTTCGTTTCTTTCCTGGACTTCAAACTGTCTCTAACCATCGGGCTGATCTCTTTCTCTGAGAAACCCAATCGAATAGCCTCTGCGATGAATCTCTGTGTGAGTGCTGCAAGTGATTCATGCCTCAGCCTTTCACTTACTTCCGGTGGTGGTTTCTCTGTTATATACGTGCCTCGTCCTTGCTGTGTTGATATGATGCGGACTTCATCCAATATGCGATAAGCACGCGCTACTGTGTTGAAGTTCACTCGCAATTCTTCAGCCAGCGCGCGGACCGTTGGTAACTGGTCACCGGGCTTAAGGATGTCGTTTGCTAGCTGACTCTGGATTTGATTTACGATCTGTGTATAGATCGGCAGCCCGGAATGAAAGTCGAGATGAAGGGTGAGTTTTTTATCGGCCATATATTTCCTTTGTATTGTACTAATTGTATCATTGTCATAATTGTATTCTTTAAGGGAGTTTTGTCAAGGGAAATATTAGGGCGGCGACTCCGCCCCTTTTGCGGAAGTAGTTTACAGTCACGTAGGATGCGAAGATGCTTACAGTCCTCTTATGATTTAAAGATTATCTGCATGGTAGAATTCAATCGCATTAATTAAAGGAGTGTATAAAATGGATACAAAAACCGGTACATGGACTGAGAAAAAAGGATTGGCCCAAATGTTAAAAGGCGGCGTCATCATGGATGTGGTGACAGCCGAGCAGGCAAAGATCGCGGAAGATGCGGGCGCGTGTGCCGTGATGGCTTTGGAGCGCGTCCCTGCCGATATCCGCGCGGACGGCGGCGTGGCGCGCATGTCTGACCCCGATATGATCTTGAAGATCATGGATGCTGTCAGCATTCCGGTGATGGCGAAGTGCCGCATTGGTCATTTCGTGGAAGCGCAAATTTTGGAATCGCTTGGCGTGGATTATATTGATGAATCTGAAGTGCTCACCCCTGCGGATGAAGAACACCATATTTTGAAACATAATTTCAAAGTACCGTTCGTTTGCGGATGCCGCAATATTGGCGAAGCCTTACGCCGTATCGGCGAAGGCGCAGCGATGATTCGCACGAAGGGTGAAGCTGGTACGGGCGACGTGGTGGAAGCAGTTCGCCATGCGCGCACAGTGATCGGCGCAATTCGTCAGTTGGAAACCATGGGCGATGAAGAGTTGATGACGTTTGCCAGGAATAATGGCGCACCTTATGAACTCGTCAAAGAAGTGAAACAACTTGGCAGAATGCCTGTTGTGAATTTTGCGGCGGGCGGAGTTGCAACTCCTGCGGACGCAGCGTTGATGATGCAGTTGGGCGTGGACGGTGTCTTCGTCGGTTCGGGTATCTTCAAGAGTGGTGACCCTGCCAAACGTGCGGCCTCCATTGTGAAGGCTGTGACTCATTATCAAGATGCATCCATTCTCGCGGAAGTGAGCAAGAATCTCGGCGAAGCCATGGTGGGACGCAATGTCTCTCAAATGCCTGAAAGCGAAAAGATGGCGGGACGTGGTTGGTAAGAGCAGTTATCAGTAATCAGTAAAAAGTTATCAGTAGTTTCAACACTGTTTACTTGATTGAAAAACTATGAAAATCGGAGTCCTCGCCCTACAAGGCGATTTTGCGGAACATATTTCCATGCTCAAACGTGTTGGCGTGGAAACGGCTGAAGTGCGCCTGCCTGAGCATCTTAAGGGTTTGGATGGCCTTATCATCCCTGGCGGCGAATCAACAACGATTGGCAAACTTGCTGT
This sequence comes from Anaerolineales bacterium, assembly GCA_038250295.1. Taxonomy (GTDB): domain Bacteria; phylum Chloroflexota; class Anaerolineae; order Anaerolineales; family Villigracilaceae; genus Villigracilis. Next base: position 10,355 of record JBBSCM010000035.1, read on the forward strand.
TGCATATAATTTGATGGAGCCGTTACAGCAATTCGGCAGGGATCATGCCGTCTGGGGCACATGCGCAGGCGCGATCTTTCTTTCAAAAGACATCAGCCGTGACCAGCCCTTGCTCGGCTTAATGGATATAAAAGTGCAGCGTAATGCTTTTGGTCGTCAGGTAGACTCGTTCGAGACCGATCTTGAAATTGATGAATTGATGAAAGCCACTGGTACGGAACATCCTTATCATGCAGTCTTTATCCGTGCGCCGATCATTGAATCGGTGCATGGAAAAGCAAAAGCTCTTTCTACACTTGAAGATGGACGTATTGTTGTCGCACAGGAAGGCCATTTACTCGCCACGTCGTTCCATCCTGAGTTGACCAATGACACGCGTTTTCATGAATATTTTATTTCTTTGGCAAGTTGATCCGTCATTGCGAGGGCGATGTTCTTTCGCCCGAAGCAATCTCCGTTACAATGTTGGAGATTGCTTCGTCGGGGAGTGCACCCTCCTCGCAATGACGTAAAATCTTATGACCATTCGATCCCTCGACCTGTTAGACCTCCCAACCATCGCACGTTATCGAAATGATGTATTGACTCTCGATAGCGCGCGCGCCCTCACGCGCGGGCATCCATTGGGGACGATGGGGCTGCTGGCGTTTATCAACCCTGCGCGGCATTTGTATGCTGCGATTGCCAATGGCGGGGATATCGCTTTGCTTGGCGGAGTCATTCATACACGCGGCGAAACATTCGCGAAGCTGTTATATCTTGCGCCGTCATCTCGTCTGGATGATCCCGAACTGCCTGCATTGATCGAACATCTTGTTGTTCAAGCAGGTGAATGGCAGGCGTTTCATGTGATGGCGGAGGTGGAAGAATCAAGCGATGTGTTCCCAGCATTACGCATTGCTGGATTCTCCGTCTATGCATGGCAGAAGCTATGGGATGTGAGTCTGATCGAGAAAGCAGAAACAGGTTCAGCCTCCAGTTGGAAGCGAATGCGCTCCGTCGATCTGCCTGCTGTGCAGGGTCTGTATTATCAAATCGTCCCGCCGTTGTTGCATCCTGTTGAGCCTGCGCCGGGCCGGGCGATTGGTTTTGTGCATTCAGAAAACATGAAGTGCTATGCGAGCGTTACGGCGGGAATGTACGGAATAGTGCTGACGCCGCTTATTCACCCTGATGAACATAACGTCAGCGAAAAAATTTCTGCGCTGGTGGCAGGTTTGCCGGATCGCCGCGGGCGAAAAGTATATTTGAATGTCCGTTCCTATCAAACATGGCTTGAACCCGTATTGGCTGACCTGGGCGCACTGGCTTCGCAGCGTCAGGCAGTGATGGTGAAACATTTGGTGCGGCTGGTAAAAGAAGGCCAGCCGGTACGCGCCGTTCCCTCCAGTGTACGTGTGCAGGCTTCGCACATTAGCAGGATGGATATCGATGAGTAATTGGCTTGCGTATGATGACGGCCGAAGCATCGGCAAAGTGAGCACAGAAGGCGGCGTGATTCTGCTTGATGAAGAGCATGAGCAGGGCGCACGCATCACACTCAAACGCGGCAGCGGCTATATTTCAATTTCCTGTCATATCTATGGCTGGACGGATCACACACGTTTCTTCAAAGCTACAACCGATGCGCAGCGCGATTACGTGGCGATGAAAGCCGCGCTTGGCGGCGTAGTGGGTGTGATCGAATCGGCCGGCTCGAAAGACATCAAGGTTTGGGAAGCAATTTCGGAATTTGTGAGGCGGTTCCCGTGATGTTGAAGGCGCTTATCTTTGATTTTGACGGGCTGATCCTCGATACCGAAACGCCCGAAGTTTTGGTTTGGCAGTCCATCTATAAAGAACATGGATTTGAATTACCTGTACACGAGTGGGAGAAAACTGTCGGCGGATACGGCATCTCAAACTTTAACGCAGCCGACCATCTCTCGCTTCTCTCTTCGGGACGGCTGGATTCTGTTTCTTTGAGATGCCGCTATCGGAAGGAAGCGGACGAGATCATCCATGCCAGCTCAATTTTGCCTGGTGTGGTTAACTTAATCGAGCAGGCGAAAGAAAATGGTTTGCAGGTTGCCATAGGTTCCAGTTCTCCTCATTCATGGGTGGATGCTCATGCAAACCGTCTGGGGATATTTCATTACTTTGACCATATCATCTGTGCAGATGATGTGGCGCCTGGCAGAACAAAGCCAAACCCGGATATCTACTTGAAGGCGCTGGAACAACTCAACGTTACGAATGATGCGGCTGTTGTTTTCGAAGATTCATTAAACGGTGTATTGGCGGCCCGCCGCGCAGGTATTTTTGTGGTGGCAGTTCCAAACCCATTAACCGTGAAAATGGGCGTATCTGGCGATATGACTGTTTCATCGCTGGCTGAATTATCCTTGCAGGAGTTGTCAACAAACTTTAGCTCCCTGCGCCGTCCTCGGCGCAGGATTTTTGCCGAAAACATCGCCGAGGACGGCGATGTGAGTTTATAGTGTTATCGGTAAACATCGGAAGGATGAGCCGTGTCTCCAGCTCGTAGAAAAACTGTGTTATTCATTGTTATCATGTTTGCGATGGCGGGCATGATAATTTTTTTCAGAATGGGGAATACGCCCGCGCCCATCCCTGCAACTCCAACCCTATTTGTAACTCCCACATCCACTTTCACCCCTGCACGGATTCCTGAATTAATTCCCATTGAAAATAGTCCTCTAAAAGATTCGGTTATCGCCGCTGGTGATTATTTAATTCGCCAGCAGCTGCCAAATGGTGAGCTTTCCTATCAAGTCGATTTTATGACCGGTGAGAGATCATACTCGCCATCTTATATTCGTTTGATCGGAGGGACGGGTTCTCTTTTCACAGTTTGCAGGGTTTCAGGTGATTCAAAATATTGTGAAGCAGGCGATTTTGCCCTCGACCATTATTTGGAAATGCTTTTAAGCGATCCCAATACATTCACGGGGACATGCCTTTATGCAAACGGAAGTTGTCAATTGGGTGGGGCTGCAGCAACTGTGGATGCCATTTACAAACGTTGGCAAGCCACGGGTGATTTTATTTTGAAGGATCGTAATCTGCTTGCCACTGCAATCGACCTGGGTTACTTCATCGTATCCATGCGCAGACCGGAAGGCGGGTTTTATCATTCATTCGACCCACACTTTGCAGGCACGGTGGACCCTGATTATTTCGTGATGTATTCCCCCGGCGAGAGCTTATACGCGCTCACACAGCTCTACGAAATGACCGGCAACGATTTCTGGCTGGCGCAGGCGCATGAAATCAATACTTTCATGATCACACAACCTGTCACAGAGGATTATTGGCATAGTCATGCTTTTGGTATGCTTGCGCGGCTGGATGAACTTTCAAAAGCAGACAAGGACTATGCAAAGCAAATTGCGGATATTGTCGTTGCCGGACAGGTGCGTTCGCTTAATCCGGTCAATACCAGCATTGCCACGGCTACAAAAGTTGAATCGCTTGCGGCGCTTGCGCAGGCCTTTTATCTTTCGGGTGCAGAGCATGAATGGCTTGACTCCGAATTACGCACATTTATCACTTTTGTGAGAGCGCGGCAGCTGCCGGATAATAACTGTGATTGGAATATAAGTGATGCCATGATATCGAGCTATGAAGGCGGTCTCTTCAGCAGCTGTGAAGACGCCTCGATTCGCGTTGACGGGCTCCAGCATTATATTAATGGAGTCACCGCATATTTGGAATATCGGAGTATGATAGGGGTGAAGTAGAATCAATATAGACAATGTCGCTGCGAGGCGCTTTTGTTTTTTGCCGAAGTAGTCCCCTTGCTGAAATAGGGAGATTGCTTTGTCGGGAAGAACAAATGCCCTCCTCGCAATGACATACAGTTGAAATGAAATGGAGATTATTATGAGTATTGGAAAAATAAAATGGCAGGCCGTTGTTTCAAAATACGCCTTCCCTGAAACATGGCGCAGTTTGTGGCAGGTTGTAAATTCGGTGATTCCTTTTTTTGTGTTGTGGTATCTTGCATATCGCAGCCTTGAGATCGGATACTGGCTGACTCTGCCCATCACCGTCCTTGCGGCAGGTTTCATGGTTCGTATGTTCATCATCTTTCATGATTGCTGCCACGGATCGTTTTTTAGAACACCGCTTGCCAACGACCGTTTAGGATTGTTGCTTGGCGCCGCAGTCTGGACTCCGTATTTTGAATGGAAGCATTCCCACGCCATCCATCATGCCACTGCCGGTGACCTTGACCGACGCGGCGTTGGCGATGTATATACCATGACCGTGGAAGAATATCTTGCTGCTCCCTGGTACAAGAAAGTTGGCTATCGCATTATGCGCAGCCCCATGATCTTGTTTACGATCGGTGCAACGATTGTATTCGTACTTACCCACCGATTTTGGACTGCAGATTCAGGCAAACGCGAACGCAACAGCGTCATCTGGACGAATCTTGCGCTCATTGGCTTTGTCGGCTGGACGGTCTATTATATCGGCTGGCAGGCTTATATTTTGGTTGAATTGCCCATTTTGCTGATGGCTTGCGGCGCGGGAGTGTGGCTGTTCTATGTTCAGCATAATTTTGAACCTACCTATTGGGAACGCCATAAAGATTGGGAGTTCTTCAAGGCAGGCATGGACGGAAGCTCCTTCTACAAACTCCCCAAAGTTTTGCAATGGTTCACAGGCAATATTGGTTTTCATCATATCCACCACCTCAGCCCGAAGATTCCCAATTACAAGCTGGAGGAGTGTCACAATGAAAACCCGATCTTCCAGATCGAGCCGATTACATTTAAGGATAGCTTGAAGTCGTTATATTTCCGCTTGTGGGATGAAAAGGAAAAAATGCTCGTAGGATGGCGCGCGGTTAAAAAGTATAAAGTGAAGATGCAAACAGATAAGATGTAAATAAAAAGGGACTGGCTGAAAAGGCCAGTCCCTTTTTATTGTTTTGTATAAATCAATATTATCCAAACAACTTAAGTTCCCCATCATCAGCAGATAACTTAACCATCCTCTCGAACTGAAGCCCGATCTTTTCTAATACACGGATGGAGCCATGATTATCCGGTGTGGCTATTCCCACAATACGCTTTATTCCCAGAGTGTTTTTGGCATATGTCAGCACAGCAGATGCGGATTCGAAGGCGTAGCCCTTCAACCAATATTGCGGCAGAAAGGCAAAGCCAATGTCTATATCATCCAATGAGTCTCGTTTTACGAGGCCGCAAATCCCAATTGGGATCTGACCCACCTTGAGCAGGGTCAGGTATAAACCGAAACCGAATCTTTCGTAGCTTTCGATAAGTCTCTTTGAGAGATATTCCCGGGCATCTTCAAGAGTCCTAACCCCCCTGTCTCCAATGAATTGAATGAACGACGGCTGATTCAACAAGTCAAGAATAAACTCAGCATCGTCAAGGGTGAGTTTGCGATGGGTTAAACGATTTGTTTCAATAACATTCACTGATATTTTTAACTCAATCCGCGCTTACCAATACGGGTTCGTTTTCAGACTCTCTTTCGGTGAGTTCTTTGCGCGGTGCGAAGAAGGCAGAGACCAGTCCAAGCACAGCAGCAACGAAGGCGATCACGAAGACAAGATGAATAGCGTTTGCCATCGCAGCACGCACGCCTGTATCGATGAGAAGCTCCGAGCCAGGCGAAGGATCCAGTAATTGCGTCACCAGGCTTGGGTCCAGGCCCGAGGCGTTTAAGTTCGATGCGAGTCTAGCGCTTAACGCGGCGCCCATCACACTCACGCCGAGTGTCCCGCCGATGGAACGGCTGAATTGAAGCATCGAGGTCGCCGTGCCGAGATGTCTTCGTTCCACACTGGTTTGCACAGCAATCACGAATGCAGGGATGCAAAGTCCCATGCCAATGCCCATCAGGGTGACAAAGACCATCATCATGCTTTGACTTGAGTCCACGCCTACAGATAGCATGAGCAATGTGCCGATCGCTAATAGCGAAGTGCCGACCAGCCCCAGCCTGCGATATCCAACCTTCAGCATGATACGCGTGCCAAAGATGCTTGCGGCCACCCAGCCCAATAGCATCGGCGTGATGGTGATGCCGGCTTGCGTAGCGTCCGCGCCCAGCACAGATTGAACGAACAATGGAATGAAAGAGATCACTCCAAACACAGCCCAGCCGGTCATGAAGCCATGCGCACTGGCAGTGGCAAATAACGCATCACGGAAAAGCGGAATTGGCAGGATCGGATCCGCAGCCCGGCTTTCAACCCGCCACAAAACGATGAATAATGCGACAGAAACTGCAAGCAGAATCCAGCTGTTGACTGTACCGAATTCCATCAGGCCAAGCAGAAGCGTGATGACACTGATCGTCAACAACGCCGCGCCGGCATAATCCACAGCGGGTCTGTTCAGACTTCGAGCCTGGTCGCGCCATCCGAATGCGACCAGCGCCGCTGCAATTAAGCCCGGGAAAACGTTGATATAGAAGATCCAATGCCATGAAAACTGGTCAACAATAAAACCGCCCAACAGCGGCCCGGCAATGGATGAGACTCCCCATACGCCGGAGAACAATCCCTGCATTTTGGCGCGCTGTTCAAGCGAGAACATTTCACCGATCAAAATAAAAGCCAGAGGCATGATCCCGCCCGCGCCGATGCCCTGCAATGCGCGCGCGAAGATCAGCTGGGTCATGCTGACAGCCCATCCGCATAAAATAGAACCGATCAGGAAGAGCGCCATGGCGATCACATATAAATTGCGGCGGCCATAGATATCGGATAGTTTCCCATAAAGAGGAACGACAGTTGTGGAGGCCAGCATGAAAGCGGAGAAGACCCACGAGTAATGTTCCAGCCCGCCCAGTTGACCAACGATGGTCGGCATGGCGGTAGCAACCACAGTGGATTCCATGGAAGCGAGAAACAAGCTGAGCATGATACCAGCCGTGACAACGATGGTTCGATTACGTGACATATTCACCTTAAAGCTATGAGATAGATTCTGGACGACCAACGTCAGTCAGTACTTACCAATAGGGGCCGATCCCTCTGCATCAGGATTGTGCAGTTACTTCATTTCCGATCCGAACAACTTCTTTTGCCAGCAAGTCAAAATCATCCTGTATGCTGCGATGGTTTGCTATTGCGATGCGCAAACAATACTGATCATTTAGAGTTGTATAGGATGGCGCGGCAATCCCCTGCTCATGAAGCTGCATCAAAATCTCCTTGTTGAGTGTATTGAGGGCAGCATCATCCAATTCGCCGGGGTTGAAGCGGAAGCAGACAATATCCATGCCGATCGGCGCCATCAATTCCAGGGTGGGGTCGTTCTCGACCAGTTGACCGAAGTAATGCGCCTGCTCAACGTTACGAGCGATCATTCTTCCGAAGCGATCCAACCCATGTTCCTTGATAGACATCCATACCTTCAAGGCACGAAACTGACGCGAGAGCTGCAGGCCGTAGTCGCTGAACCAGAGATGCCCGGAGGCGAGGCCGCGGGTTTCGTGGGCGAGATATTCAGGGGTGAGAGAAAACGTTTTGCGGTGAGCAGGTTCAGAGCGGACGAGAACGCAGCCAGCCTCGAAGGGAATATGCATCCATTTGTGCAGATCAAGTGCAATTGAGTCAGCTCGTTCAATTCCAAGTAGTTTGGGCTTTACATTTTCTGCAAGTATGGCAACCGCTCCAATGGCTCCATCCACATGAAACCAAAGGTCTTCGCGTTGGCATAGATCAGCCAGCGCTTTCAAATCGTCCACCGCGCCGGTGTTGATGGTACCTGCATTACCAATTATGCAAATGGGGCGGTGACCAGCTTTTCTATCATCTTCAATGGCTTGTCTCAGAGCATCCAGGTCTATTGTGAAATCATTCTTGACCGGGATTTTTCGCAAGCTCGTACTTCCCATCCCAAGCAGCTCAACTGCCTTTTGGCTGCAGCTATGCACTTCCACGGATGCGTAGACCGTCAACTTTTGAAGGGCCGCCTGCATTCCCAATTCACGAACATTGAAACCTGCCTTGGTATTCCTCGCGACTGCAATACCCACGAAGTTTGCCATGGAACCGCCACTGACCAGCAAACCGCTGGCATCCTTTGGAAAGCCCATCATATCTTTTAGCCAATTAACCACCTGTTCTTCCACCAAATTTGCGGCATGGTTACCGCCTCCAAGATTGGGATTCATGATGGCAGCCATAAAATCGGCGAGCGCACCAAAGACGGTTCCTGCACCCATATACCAACCCCAAAAGCGCGGATGTATATTTCCCATCGGATAGGGAAGAATTGTCTCTGAAAATTCCTGATAAGCCGCATCGGCTCCGCCAGGTTCGTGAGGAGCCGACTCTTTAAACCTGGCAGTGATCTCCTCTGGAACCGCCTGCCAGACGGGGCGTTCGCGGACTGTTTCGAGATAGGTGATCGCATCATCCACCATACGGTGTGCGAGTGCGCGCATTTCATCCCAGTTTTCGGGGTCAAGAGTTTCGTATTTTTCCTTAGGATTCATTTGATCTGCCTCTGTTTATTTGATAAAGTTGATGTTGAAAAAAGTATAGCATGGAATTTATAAGTAAAACTCCCGTCATATTTATGACGGGAGTTTTCTGACGACTCTTTATAGCTACTTTGCCCTCATCCTGTTGTTGCGCGGATTATGTTCCACCTCTGCCAGCCCCAACACCTCCATCAATGGTGGGATATACATCGCGAAACGTCCTTTGAAACCCTTCTTGAGTCCATACCAGCCGCCGATGGGATTCTTGGGTGAACGCGCCCAATATTCAACAGTGCCTTCGACGGCTTCCTGCTTTTCGTCCTTGCTGCCCAATTCCATCCAATCGCCGTGTTTTTTCAACATGGCATGCAGGTCTGCAAGCGCGCGGTAATCATAATGCAATACGGTCGTGCCAACCGTGCAGACGATGATTTCCTTCCCATCCTTCGTGTCCACATACATTTGGTATTCCGATGTCTGGGGAGGTGTTTTCAATTTCCAGGGACTATCTTTCGTTCTCTTTTCCATTTTTATTCTCCTTTACTTACTGATGTTACGCAGTTGTTCTCGTGCTGCAACATTCATGTTGCCTGCCCGGGCGAGATAAATCTCGCGGTACTGCGTAGGGGCAGCTAATTATTTTTTTGAATGTTGAATAGTTTCAGCTTCCTTTTTCAAATCGACCGCAAAATGTTCGAACGATTCATCAAAGGAAGGAATGTATCCTGCGAACAACGGGAAAAGCGGCCCGCCGATCTTTTCAGACATTGTAAAGAGGGTTCCGTCTCCTGCGCTTTTATCAAGCGTATACACGCGGCTTCCCTGTGCATCTCCCCAGACGAGCCGTTTTTCAGGGACGATTTCCTTCACCTTGAGTTTGAAAGTCCGCTTCGCATCCAGCGTGGACTTGAGTTCAATGGCCCCGCCTTCTTTGACTTCGCCTTTTATGGATGTGACGGTGGAATTCCAGCGTGGGACGTCCGATAGGTGAGTCAGCAAAGCCCACACAATGGATGGGTCCGCTTCGATATTCACGCTGACAGTTGTCTCCCGGCTGAACATGGTTTTACTCGTAAAGGCTTTTCCCGCCTGTGACTTTGGACTTGTC
>JBBSCM010000036.1:0-19338 GCA_038250295.1 Anaerolineales bacterium
CAGATTCCCAGCCATCAGGAAGCTTATTATAAATACGACGGCTTAACTCCGAACCCAACGCGGGGTGCAATCGCTTATAAGCATCGAAGCGCATTTTCCAGTCATACTCAAGTTCACGTCCGCGCTCCACTGCTTTGCGATAAAACTCAAGGACATCATCAGGGATAAAGAAGCGCGGCTCTTTCGGCCATCCCAAGTTATCTTTTGCTGCATTCAATTCTTCGTCACCAAGTGGTTCGCCATGCGCTTTGGCTGTCCCTTGTTTCTTCGGCGCTCCATACCCGATAATAGTACGGCAAATAATAAGCGTTGGACGTGGCTCAGCTTTGGCCTCTTGAATTGCCTTGTCAATCGCTTCCACATCATTGCCATCTTCCACGCGCAGAACCTGCCAGCCATAGGCGCGGAATCTCACGGCGCGGTCTTCGGTAAATGCCAGATCCGTTGAACCATCAATGGAAATGTGATTGTCATCGTAAAGATAGATCAATCGCCCCAATGATAAATGACCTGCGAGAGAGGCGGCTTCAGACGCCACACCTTCCATCAAGTCACCATCGGTGACAATGGCATAAATGTAAGGATCGATTATTTCGTGGCCGGGCTGGCTAAAGGTCGCAGCGAGATGCGAGGCTGCAATTGCCATGCCTACGCCGTTTGCGAAACCCTGTCCCAGCGGGCCGGTGGTCACTTCCACGCCGGGAGTTAATCCATATTCGGGATGGCCCGGAGTCAGGCTTTCCCACTGACGAAAATTTTTCAGCTCATCGAGAGGCAGGTCATACCCTGTCAGATGCAACAGCGAATATAAAAGCATGGAACCATGCCCACCCGAAAGGATGAAGCGGTCACGTCCAGCCCATTTCGGATTACGCGGATTGTGCCTCAGGTGACGAGTCCAGATGGTGTATGCCATTGCGGCAGCGCCCATCGGAAGTCCGGGATGACCTGAGTTGGCTTGCTGCACGGCGTCTGCGGAGAGAAATCGAAGTGTATTGATGGCACGTGCTTGAAGATCGGATGACATGATACGAATCCTTATCAGATAGAATGGCTTTATTTTACCAAACGGTAGCAGATTTCATTGATTTTGAATCAGAAAATGAGGCTGCCAAAATTGAAATCAATATTTTTCCTTCAATTCCTTTTCAGGCAATACGATCATACCTTCTTTCGCATCCCCAATCATCGATATATGATCTGCTTTATGAACCGCCAGCCACGCAGTGTATGCCGCCACCAATGCGTCCAATTGTTCGGGCGAATACAATAAATCCAGGGGCCAAATCCCCCTGGCAATTTTATGACGGGTGATCTCCTCAAAGAAATCCATCGGATCTTTTATACGGAGTCCGTTTTCATAAAGGGTCAACTGTCTTTGCAGCCGCCCTTCCAGAGAAGACTTCGCCAATGGAGTTTGTCCCGTCAGCACACAATAACACGCGTGTGAGTGCGTCTCCAAGACTTGAAAGACCGCTTCTTTTTGAGGATATTTATGAAAGCCCATCTTCTCCAATTGACGATACAGCGCAAACCCTGACTGGACTCCCGCAGAACATAACGCCGCCGTGGCAGGAGTTCCCTTCATTGCAATGCCGCGCAGCCGCAATGCCAGTTCAGCGGCGCGAAACTCCACGCCTTGTATCTGACCTGGTGAGAGCGTCTCCTTCTCCAACTGTTTACGCACCAAACCGCGATTAACCCCCGAAGGCGCATTCACCGCCACAGTTGCAACACTCTGACCTCCAAGGAAAGAGGTCACCTTCTCCATTCGACCATCTGCAAGCGTGAGAAGATTCAAATCCTTATCCAATGCTGCATAAGTGAAGGATTTGCGCCGGGAAGCCGGGTCAATGCCAATGAAAACAGAATCAGTGAAAAGCATAGTAAGATTCGAAGAAATTACCTCGACAGTATGAGTGTATTCCAAAAAGGAGTTTCATGCAACAGCATCAGCGCATCACTCTCTATATTCTCTTCCTTATTACAGGCGCGGCATGGATCATACTCAGCGCAGACGACACTGCCATGAGCGCATCATCGGGCAACACCGCGCCACAAGCTGGCTTTTCCGCGCCCGATTTCACGCTCAAGACCCCGCAGGGTGAAACGTATACGCTCTCGGAACTTCGCGGCCACGCCATACTTGTAAACCTTTGGGCTACCTGGTGCCCACCCTGCCGCGCAGAAATGCCCGCCATCGAAAAAATTTATCAGGAATTTAAAGAACAAGGGCTTATAGTTCTCGCAATCAATATGACCTATCAAGACGATCCATTTGCAGTTGTGCCATTCATCAATGAATATGGACTCACCTTTCCCATTCTGTTGGATGAAACAGGCGATGTCGCATCCGCATATCAATTAAGATCACTGCCATCATCTTACTTCATCAACCGTGCCGGCATTATTCAAGACGTTGTCATTGGCGGCCCCATGTCTGAGGCGCTTCTTCGTACTCGCATCGAGCGGATCCTGCAATAATATGTTAATACTTTTCCGTAATCTCTTTTCCCCGCCCCGTCATATGATCCTGCTCGTTATAGCTGTCTGGGTTGGGCTTACTCTCGCTGAAAAACGCGCCGAACGCAACAACATCAGCAGGGACGATCTCAACAATATCACCTTCTATGGCCTGATCGCCTTCATCATCGGCGGACGCGTTTCTTTCGTTTTGCAAAACATTCCCGCTTTTCTCAAAACCCCGCTCGACGTCATCTCCATCAACACCTCTATCTTCGACCCTGTCGGCGCAATGGCAGCCGCAATCATCACAGGGCTTGTCTATGGCCAACGACGTAAATTATTAGCCTGGCCAACCCTTGATTCTCTGACGCCATTCTTTGCAATCACTGTCATCGGCGTAGGATTGAGTCACCTCGCGGCGGGCACAGCCTTTGGAAAAGAAACTGAATTAGCATGGGGAATCAAACTATGGAACGCGATGCGGCATCCGACTCAAATCTATGAAATACTCGCATCTCTTCTGACCTTTATCCTGCTCTGGTTCAAAAAGCATGATCCACGCTCAGGCATCCTGTTCCTCACGTTCGCCGCCTTGACCACAGGCTCCCAGCTATTCATCCAGGCCTTTCGTGGAGACAGCCTACTGATATTCAACGGACTCAGACAATCCCAGATCTTTGCCTGGGCGGTTCTGATCATTATTTTTATTTTGCTTGAGCTTCGCCTAAAAGAAAAGCCGGCCTGACAATATTTCAGGCCGGCCAGTGATTAATTGAATTAACCGAGTTCAGGCTCGATCAGCCCGTAACTTCCGTTACGGCGGCGGTACAACACATTGACCTTACTGGTCTTCGCATTGTAAAAAATAAAGAAGTTATCGTGGCCAAGGTTACGCATTTGTATCGCCGCCTCGTCTTCACTCATCGGGTATAACACAAATTTCTTACGGCGGGCCACAAGCGGAGAGAGTTCCCCGGTTTCATCGTCAATGATCGGCTCGGCTGCTTCTGCAGCAGAACGGCCGTCGCCGCGCCCATGATGATGCTTGCCTTTGTAGCGCTCGATCTGGCGCTGCATATTATCGTGCGCAAGATCAAACGCAACCAACGCATCATCGGCGCGCTCCTCGGTGCGAAGGGTAAACCCCTTCCCATGCACCGTGATCTGCGCCACATTGCGGTCGTTGGTATTTCGCGCGGCTTTGTAATGCGCCAATTCCACGCGTGCCTCCTCAATCGAAGGCAGATAATGGTCAAAATTACCCGCCTTCTTATTAACATATTCTTCGATCTTTTCGGTCAAACGGATATTGCGTGTCTGAACTTCCACTTTGTTGGACATTGGGTCCTCCTTAATAAGATGGTAGTCACAAGCAAAAACGCTCAAGCATGCTTCAAACCATGATGAGGCAGCGCCCGAGCGACTGTCAACGCATACACATCTTTTGCCCCACACGAGTATAAAGTTTTCGCACTTGACGATAAAGTTGATCCTGTTGTAGAAACATCATCCATCACAAGAACAGTTTTTCCTCCTACCCCCGCACCGGCCTGGAACGCGTACTCAACATTCTCCCTGCGCTCGGCTTTTGTCAGCCCCACCTGCGTACGAGTCTCCTTACGACGCATCAATTCGTTCGGCGCATATTCCACATTCAGAGCCATTGCAAGCGGCTTTGCGATCATTCCAACCTGATTATAGCCCCGCTCCCTGCGTCTTTGTTTTCCCAAGGGAATCGGAATAATCATATCAATCGGCCAATTTAATTCCCGGACAAATGATAACATTTGCGAAGCCAGCGAGTCTCCCATTGAAAAATCGCGGCGATATTTCAATTTATGCAGGGCGGTTTGGATCGGATTCTCAAAAACAGCCCACGCTCTTAAGGCAGCAAAATACGGCCTGTCCGCGCGGCAGGTATCGCATATCCCTGCCTTATCCAACGGAAGACCGCATACTTCACAAAGAGTTCCTCTCAGAATTTTCACACGCTGTTGACAATCCACACACCAGTGGAAACCAAACTTTCCGCAACCGCCGCACACGGGAGGAAAGAATAGGTCAAGCGCGCTCCAAAGTGAACGATATAGTGTGTATGACCAGTTTGTCAAATCTGCCTCTCCGGGAAAGGTGGCAGTAAACAATTAATTTTTTACAAAACTACGGCGCCAAAAGGGGACCAAACGCCTTGCTTATCTGGAATCCTGCGGGCGCCATGAGGATGATCATGATCGATGGAAAGGTCAATAACGCCATTGGAATGATCATCTTCACTGGGGCTTTATGCGCCAGCTCTTCCGCATACTGACGCCGCTTCATGCGCATTTGATCAGATTGAATCCGAAGTACTTTTGCCAAACTCACACCCAGGATTTGACTTTGGATCACGGCAGCCACAAAACTAGTCAGTTCGGGCAACCCCAGTCGGTCAGCCATATCACGTAATGCTTCACGCTGGGTTTTTCCAAGTTGAACTTCGCGGATACAGCGCCCAAACATGATCGAAAGCTCGTTCTCCCATTTTTCGCTGACCTTTGACATGGCCGCATCAAACCCCAAGCCGGCTTCCACGCAAATGGTTAAAAGGTCAAGCGCATCCGGCATGGCTTTACGCACCTCTGTCTGGCGGCTATTTATACGGCTTTGCAGCCATAATTGTGGAAAGTAAAAACCCAAAGCTGTAAAAATACCAACAACAAGAACAACCCTGCCAAACGGCCAATTAACGGAAGGCAGGGAGGAAATCAAGAGCAAGAGGCCACCAAAAATCGCCGCGCCAACAAAGCGGGTGGCAAGGAAAGTTGCCGCATCAATGTGTCCAGGGTTTCCAGCCAATTCCAATTTGAGAGTAGTTTCTTGTAATTGCCTCTGAGGTGTAAATCTTGTCGAAATCTCCCCGATCTTTTTTACGATGGGAATAACGACGCGCTCCATAAATGGCTGCTGCAGCTCAACATCCTCGAGAGAAACAGTTTCACCGCGTTGAGTCGCTTCAGCAAGGCGAGTCATAACAGGGTCAACCTCATTTTGCTGATTTTCACGGGAATAACGTGAGCCCACCACCACCAGCAAAATCGCGCCGCCTAAAATTACCACAGCAATAATAATTCCAACAATCGTTGACATATTACACCTCAATATCTGCGATACGCATCATTATGAAGTAACTGGATCCGATCAAGCCAAGAACCACACAAATTATGGCCGCAGTGCATACCGGTCCGCCTTGCGTAACCGACATCAAATAATCTGGATTCAGA
Source organism: Anaerolineales bacterium (assembly GCA_038250295.1). Classification (GTDB taxonomy): domain Bacteria; phylum Chloroflexota; class Anaerolineae; order Anaerolineales; family Villigracilaceae; genus Villigracilis. Next base: position 5,727 of record JBBSCM010000036.1, read on the forward strand.
AACCATAAGATGATCGTCAGGCCAAACGGAATTAAAGACAACACACTTCCTGACGTTCGAACCTGGGAGGTAAGCACGCGGACCTCGCCTTTAATACGGACGCGCTCACGAATCGTAAACGAAATATTATCCAAAATTTCCGAAAGATTACCGCCAACTTCCCGCTGTACATTGATGGCTGTAACAACAAAATCAAGGTCTTCACTTGGGATGCGGCGGAGAAGATTCTCAAGCGCAGTTTCCATTGGAATGCCAATCTGCATCTCCTGTATAACACGCCGAAATTCGTCATTGATCGGCGCTGGCAACTCCTTGCTGATCGCTTCCATCGCTTGCATCGTTGAATAACCCGCCCGCAGGCCGTTAACCATCAAGTTAAGCATGTCGGACAATTGGTCATTGAATTTTTGAAGACGTTTTTTTTGCTGTCTCTTCACATACATACGAGGGGCGAATGCACCGGCAATGGTTCCTATCAAAGCAGAGACAGGGTGACGATTCCCCAAAAACCAGGCAATCAAACCCCCGAGCAGTATGCTTACCAGGATCAAAACAAAATATTCACCCACTTTGAATTTTAAATCTGCGCGAGCAAGATCGCGGGCAATTCGATCGCCAAAGGAAGTCTTTTCCACCCGCTTTGATACCCAGTCTGTTACTACAGAACGCTGAGCAGCGGCATCAACACTTTGCTTATCATCATCCAAATATTGACTAAGGCGTTCTTCAACCAAAGAACGTTCACTGTTTGAAGAGACGATAACACCCACGATCAACAGGATGATTAATACTATGCCACCGATGATAATGATCCAATTCATGTTGATCCTTCTAGGCAATTTATCGGTTAATTATTAAAGTCGTGCCGTGAAAGCAATCCCCGCCGCTATGGGCAGTGAGAGCTAGCCGGAGATTTTAATAAAATTACCAATAACTACCTGAATATTCTCCTAAATCCTAATATCAATATCGGCGGCGTTCGCCTATACCGAAAATGGAAGGTGGCAGGTGAATGCCTGCGGCCTCGATCTTATCCATGAACTTTGGCCTTAATCCTGTGGGACGCGTACGACCCACAATCCTGCCGTTCTCCATGCCAGTCTGTTCAAACACAAAAATGTCCGTCATGGTAATGACATCGCCTTCCATGCCGCTTACCTCTGAAATGGTAGTAACCTTTCTCGTACCATCCCGCATGCGCTCCTGCTGACAGATCAGATCAACCGCGCCAGAAATTTGCTCGCGGATCGCCCTAACCGGTAAATCCATCCCAGCCATCAGGCACATCGTTTCGATACGGGCGATCGCATCACGCGGGGAGTTGGCATGAGCAGTGGTCATGGAACCGTCATGGCCTGTATTCATAGCCTGTAACATATCAAGCGTCTCACCACCTCGGCACTCACCCACAATAATTCTTTCAGGGCGCATGCGAAGCGCATTCATAACCAAATCACGAATGGTAATTTCGCCTCGTCCTTCAATATTGGGCGGGCGGGATTCAAGTGTGACCACATGCTCCTGGCGCAACTGCAACTCAGCGGCATTTTCTATTGTCAAAATACGTTCGTCAGACGGAATAAAACCCGAGAGAACATTCAAAAGAGTGGTCTTACCGGAACCGGTACCACCTGAAATAATGATGTTTAAGCGGGCCTCCACACAGGCCTTCAAAAATTGAACCGCTTCATTGGTAATGGAACCGAATTGAATCAATTGCTCTATCGAAATTGGATTTTTCGAAAACTTACGAATTGTCAAAACAGGACCAATCAGAGAAATTGGAGGAATCACAGCGTTTACACGAGAGCCATCCTGCAAGCGAGCATCGACATATGGACTGGATTCATCAATGCGGCGTCCCAATGGCGCCACAATGCGGTCAATAATACGCATTACATGATCGTTACTCTCAAAAGTAACTGGAACACGGTGAAGCTTGCCTTTACGCTCGATATAAATATTTTTCGGCCCGTTTACCATGATTTCGGTAATGGTGTCATCTTCCAATAAGGATTGCAAAGGTCCCAAGCCAAGTATTTCAGCCGCTATCTGCTCAAACAAACGAGCGCGCTCAGGCCGCGAAAGGACGATGTTTTCTTCCGAAAGAATTTGCTCAAACAAACCCTGGATGGTGCGGCGGACATCATCTGTCCTGGATACGTCCATGGATGGATCAATTTCAGCAAGCAATTTATTCTGAACGCGGGATTTTAAGTCAAAATATGAACCGGCTTGTGGGGATGTAATAGGCGCGCTTACCCGCCTGGCTTGTAATGAAGAAAGGCGGGACGAGTCGCCCCCACCCGATGGGCCTTCTCCGCCGGGCTGTGACGGTACAGGAGATGGCGTATTGCCATCCTGCGAGCCGCTTCCTTGACCTTGTTCAATACGTCTAAGTAAAGACATGGTAAATCTCCTTAGCGCCTAACAGGCGCTTCGCTTTCTTCAGTCTCCAGGGTAGTCAATCGCGCTCGGACCGCCTCGGCCAATGAAAAAATGCCTCTACCGACAGGCTGGGATTTGTTATCCAGCATAAAAGGTACGCCGCGATTAACCGCTGTAATGACCACTTTTTCATCAAGGGGCAATATAGCGGACACTTCATGCTTTAGGTTGTCACTCACCCGCTCTGGAGTAATTGCAATCCGTTTGTCATATCGGTTCATCGCAAAAACAATGCGCTGTTTATTTATACCCATTGTTTGTGATAAATCAAGAAACAGCCTTGCATTCTTAATGGATGGTATTTCCTGCGTGGTGACCAACACGATCACATCGCTAATATCAATTGTCGAAAGAATCACATCGGTCAAGATGGGAGACGTGTCGACCACCACATACGCATACATTCTCTGTAAAAACTGCAGCACTTTGGTGAATTGGTCTGCAGAGACTTTTTCAGCCATCTCCGGGCGTTGCGGCGCAGCAAGGATCCGAAGACCTGAAGCCTCATGCTTGATCAAAATCTCCTCGACAACTTCCACCTCCAATTCATCAACACGAGGAGCAAGCTCAAGGATTGTATTCTTACCCTGTTCATTAACAAAAACAGCCACATCGCCAAACTGGAGATTCGCATCAACGAGCGCAGTGCGGGTATCCTCGTTATTCAAAGCAATTGCCAAATTAACAGCGATTGTTGTACAGCCCGTGCCGCCCTTCGGGCTATAGACTGTTATGATCTTACCCTTTGATATGGGCGCCAGGCTTGACATGGAAATCGGCCCGCCAGGCGCAGCCACAACCCCATGACGTTGCTGCGCGCTTTTAGCCCTCTCAGCATGCGCCATCTCGCCAGCCCGCCGTATTGCGGAGATTAATTCGTCTCCCATTGGGGGTTTTGTCAAAAAGTCGCGCGCGCCGGCAAGCATTGCCCGGCGCATATAGTTCGGATCGCCTTGTACGGATAAAATTACCACTTGAATATGAGGCGACTTCTGGCGAATCACTTCGGTCGCAGAAATACCGTCAATATCCGGCATGTTGATATCCATCAATACAACATCAGGATCCAATTCCTGCGCCAACTGAATGCCCTCTTTGCCAGATCGCGCAGTTCCGGTTACATCCACATCAGTTTCAAATTGTAAAAGTTTGCGGACGTTCTCCCGGGTTTCTGCGATATCATCGACAATAAGGACCCGAATTTTATCTATAGCCATAATTCACTACATCCAATCAATAAGAGACTACGTGTTTTTGCGATTTTCTCGAACCATTTTTCTATTGAGCAGGCACTGTAACTATATCATTTGGCAGGAATGGAGATGTGAGGGTGGTGAGCAGCGCAGGCTGCATGGCGTAGGGAAGTTTTGCAGGAACAGGAATATTGTATTGGCTGAGCAAAAACTGCAAGGTGGAAGCTTCTGTTGCCTGACGCGCCTGATCGCTTGGGTTGCGCAGTGTCATCGAAATCTGGGCGTTTGTATACATTAAATATGTGAGCGTAATCGAATCCTGAGGGGAAACGATCAATGTAATAATATCAGGCGGCGTAGGGGCTTGTTGTTGTGCCTGGGGGTCGGTTGGTTGTGTTTCAACGGTAGCCGTCTGTCCAAACGAAAAATTGCCTAATTTCATCACCACCACATCTTGAAGCAATGTTTGACAGACCAGCCTTGGGCGCTGTGCCTCGGATGGAATCAGATAATAGGGTTGTTGAAGCGACGGATCTAGTTCCAAGCGACCTTGCGCCGAGCCAGTCGTGACAACGCCAAGCGAAAGAATGGGGAGTCCGACAGCGGAATATCCCGTACCCTCAGAGCCCGAGACTTCGCCAAAACCTGTTCCCGTTAAAACGGCTGTCAGATTAGGCAGAATTGTTTGATAGGTTGGGTCTACATCCACAAACATGAGGCACGCATTAATATTTACGTGCGCGCCATCGTTAATTGCATACGCTGAAACAGCCAGGCGATTCGTTGGCACAGACATGGCGGTCATGCCCGGCGGAATCAATGACGCCCATTGCGGGCCTGAAATTGACACAGCTGCTGATGCGTCACTTACCATCGATTCTGTAATTACAACGCCCTGATCGAGGGGAAATTTAGCTATCTTGCCCACGAGGGAACCCACTTCATCAGTCTTATACATGACGCCAATTTCATTTTCTGGAGGAATCTTCATGGTTGTGAGTACAGCCTCGGTAATTTCGCCTCCCTGTGCGACAGGTTGAAGTGTAATGTATACCTCAACAAACTGCGGCTGTTCAGCCGTTTGCGTTGGGGTAAAAAATTGGCGGAAGGCAACGAAAGCCACTACCAAGCCAATGATAATGATCAGAAATACAAAAATCAGGGTTCGTCCGCGACGCATAATCTTCTCCTCTCATCGAGATATTCAGTAGAGTATTTTATAACACAGTCATTATACAAGAAAAATGGCAAAAACATATTATAGGATGATCAAAAATCTTGAATGTATAGAAAAATCACCTACAAAACTGCAAAGTACCTAAACTTTGGCCGGGACGGTAAAGGATATTCTAGCACCCGATCCGGCAGTGCTGTCAATCTCAAAATTCCCGCCGAGCATTTCGGCGCGTTCACGGATTAATTTCAAACCAAGATTTGTCGCTTCCTTGAGTGTTTCAGGATCAAAGCCCTTGCCGTTATCATCCACGCTGACGCGGATAAGGTCATTCCCGAGGTCTACCTGAACTTTAACGAGGGTCGCCTGGCTATGCCTGGATGCATTGCCCAGGAGTTCCTGCACTGCGCGAAAGACCATAACTTCCAAATAAGGTTCCAAACGACGTTCCGTGCCCGTGACCATTACGCTTACATCCAAGCCGGCCTGCTCTTTGAAAGCATCTGCATATTTGCGCAGGGTTGGGATCAATCCAAGATCGTCAAGCATCATGGGACGCAATTCAAAAATGAAATTGCGGACCTTCTGAAAAGTACCCATGGCTGAAGTTTTCAAGTTTCCCAGTTCATCTTTTGCCTGGGCAGGGTCGATATCCAAAAGGCGCATGGCGATCTCTGTTTGCAGAATAAAATTAGAAAGTGCCTGCGCGGGACCATCGTGCATTTGGCGGGACAATCTCTGGCGTTCCGCTTCCTGCGCGTTAACGATCATTTCGATCCCAGCCATTTGGCTTTTGGCGCTGCTCGTGGGCGTGGAGGCGTTTGCAGTTTCCCCGGCCCCGGTTACAGTGTTCTCCAAAACCGCCTTGTATTTCTCATAATGTCCTTTATCGTTTTGAAGTTTTTCCAATTGGCCGCGCATTACAAACAATCTCTGTTGAACATCCAAAGCAGAATCGTAAGCCATCTTAAATTCGTCGGCTGTGGCGCCTTGCTTTTGCACTTGCTGAAGGTGGGTGGAAATCGCAGCGTTACGCTGGGTTATTTTGGCAAGTTCACCTTGACTCTGCTCGATCATCAAAGTCACCTCACGAAGGGCGCGCTGTGTCTCTTCCAATTCATTCTGATAATCCATAGTCATTGATCACTCCTGATGCGGGACATCTGCGTCTCTCAGCGTTACCCAGCCTCGTTTCAATGCGTAAACAACAGCCTGCGTCCGATCTTCAACGCCAAATTTCCGTAATATCGCCGTGACATGATTCTTAACAGTTTGATGGCTGATCCCGAGCATGGCCGCGATCTCTTTATTACTCATGCCTCGCACCACACAACCGAGGACTTCCATCTCGCGCTCGGATAGCGGGTGAAATGGAGTACCCGGCTCACTATAGGAGCGACGCGCTCCTTCCATTCTATCTTCCACCCAAAGCTCAAGTTCGCGGCGATTAAATACATTTCCTGCAAAGACGAATTTACCATCTGCCACTTCACGAATGATGCGTGAGAGGGTTTGCGGCTCGATATCCTTCGAGCAGTAACCGTGCGCCCCGGCAAGCGCGGCATGAATAGCCTGTTCGATATCATCATAGCCTGTCATCAGAATGATTCGCGTGGGCAGTCTATCCTGAGAGACCAGATGTGTAATCTGCTGACCGTTCATACCGGGAAGGTTGACATCCAAAACGGCGATGGTTGGCTTTTTGGTGCGGATCAACTCCAACGCCTCGTCCCCGCTTGCAGACTGGGCAATAATACGCATATCGGGTTCCAAGGATAAAGCGTCTACAACGCCCTGCCTGAACAACGGGTGATCATCAACAACTAACAGGGTAATCTGATTCATCCCAAACCCATTCTCTCTTTAATTTCGCTGGTTTTTTGAAGCATTCTTTATTTTAACCCATTATGGGCTTTTCCACAGATAGATAACCATATTTTTCTCGCCGGACTTGAGCGTGATGGCGCTGTTCGTTACAAACACACTTTCGACATTCTCTGTCATGAGCGGATAAAAATACGGAAATGCGATTAAATAATCCGCGCCGCGCTGGTTGAGGTAATTGGTCAGTTGCGGCTCGTCTCGAATAAATGGAATGACGTCCGGTGAAACCAACCCGGCCAGGTCGATCAGTTCATGAGAATCAAAATAACCCAATGCGCCGATATCATGCGCGGCGATCAGGGCATCCGCTGGAAGGTTTTCTGCCACCCACTTTGCAGTAACCACCATTTCGCTTTCGATGAATGCCACATCTTCCGCATAAGAACGAGCGCCGAGGACAACATAACTAACCGTAAGCATAACAACACTTGCCCGCCAACTTGTCTGCGCTATCCAGTGATAACGCGCAAATAATTTACCTTTATCAAATTCGGCAAATGCCAATAAACCGAACAGAAAAAAGATCGGCATGGCAGGCATGATGTAACGACCATGTTGGTACATAGGCAGGCGTGAAACATAAAGCCCAAAATATCCTGCGCACCAGATCAGCGCCGCAAGACTCCCCCACATTTTTTGGCGGACTGACTTCACCAACCAGCCAATTACACCGGGCAGCAATACAAGGCTTGGGCCAACCAGCAATTGCAAGAATAATTGACCCAGACGATTCGTAACAGGCAATGCCTGCCAGTCAACATACTCGGCTTGCTTTGCATAAAATGTATTCGGCATGGGTGTGCCGCCGATGGCAAGATTAAATAATAGATATGGAACGAAGATGGAACCAAACCCAATTAAGTAACGTGAAATTGAAGTCAGGCGTGAGTGCGTATCCTGTTGGGTTAAGAGAATCGTCATCAGGACGGGACCGAGGAGAGTCAAACCGTCGGGGCGCACCCAGGCGGCTAGACCGGTGAGCAGGCCCAGGAGTAGATAGCGAGGCGTGTTCGTCATCAACAAAACAAGCACGGTTGTGACAATTAATCCGTGAAGCAGGGTTTCCATGCCAGACATGGCCGCCCATGCCAGATGCCATTCGAAAGCCATAAAAATTCCAACCCAGGGAATGCGCGGACGATATGAATCGACAAGTTTGCGAACGGCCCATTCACAAATAACAGCCAATACAAAAAGTGTGGCAGCTCCAAGCAAATAAGTCCAGATGTATGGCGAAAGGTGAAATAAAAAACCGAGCGCGAGCAATGCAGACCAAAGCGGCGCAGTGGAACCCGCAGAAGGAATACCGGGTCGAAATGCCCATTCGCCGCGCATAGCAAGATTGCGCGCATAGGTTTGATGGATCCATGAATCATCCAGAGGAAATCCGATGCCATGGATTAATTTGCTTGTAATCAAATAAGCGGCTGCAATCAAAACAACAGCGCCCGCTATGATGATCAGGTCACGCCTGGAAAGTTCACTTGAGTTCGATCTTGTAGATACGCGTGCCATCGAGTTCACCTAAATAAATGAAATGGTCATGGTTCTCAGAGTTCAGCAAAGTTTCGACTGCGGATTTTTCTTCCATCACAAAATAATATGCATTGAATTGCTCCGCTACTGCAAGTATGGCCTGCTCACCGCCATAAGGCGTTGAAATTGCGGAGCGGCCTGTTTGAAGATAATAACCAGGCGCATTGCGAACAATGACAACATCTTCTTTTTGGATACCTTGCTGTGCCAGGAATTGCTCCACTGGCGGATAATTCTCCTCGCCTTCGCTCCAGCCAAGATTGAACAACCTGAAATTGACAAGGAACACAGTGAGAATAACCGCGATCATCACGAGAGCGCTTCGGAATATAACCCGGGTCTGGTCGTTGCCCCAGTTGCGTTTTCTCAGGGACGCTAATAGCGACTCAAGACCAATGGGCGCAAGAGTCCACCACATGGGTTGAAGAGCTGCGCCCGCATGAAAAAATGATCCGCGCGGGCCTGCAAACGGAAAAACAAAACTCATCACCATAAAAAGAATAAGCATTGCAAGCGCGGCGAGGCGGACGCGGTCATCTTTGCGATATGCAATTGCGCCGATGATTATGAATGGGAATAACAATATGCCACCGTGCGCCGCAAACAAATTTAGTGTATTCGAACCCAACGCGGACAACCGATCAGAGATGATCTTGTCCCAACCGAGCGCGAGGAAAGAATTCATATTAAGCTGCGAGGGCGGATAGATAAATGTCTGGTCATAATTCTCGAGCCAGAGAACGCGGCTTCCGCCTGGAGCCATGAGCGTGCCAAATGTATTGAAATTGCGCGCATACCATGGTGCCATAATGAGGAGAAAACCGAGGAAGATAAAAGGAATAATACGTGTTGCGTGTTGCGTCCCTTAGCTCAGTACAGGGTTTGGGGTTGCAAGCGCTGCCCTGAGCTTGCCATAGGGTTTCAGTTCATTTAATAGGAAATATTATTTAACGCGCCAGAAAGCAAATAGAAATGTGAGCGCGAGCCAGAGCAGACCGTCGCTGCGCGATAAGGTCATGAAGCCCGCCATCAGGCCCAGTAAGAACCAAAAACGTGTGCGACTCGGATCTTCAATGAGCTTTGTCGCGAAGATGAAATACAGCCCGCCGAAAAGCATAAAGAGGCCAAAGTTATCCGTCACGCCGACGAAGGGCGCGTTGTATACAGAAAATATGGCAAGCAAACCCGAAGTGATGGCAAGCTCACGTTTTTGAGTAAATTTGTACGCCAGTAAAGCAGTGAGCGGCGCGACGAGTGCCGCAATTAAGAGGAAGAATAATCTTCCTGAAGCATAAGTGGTTTGACCCGTAAGCCACATGCCCAACGCCGCTACAATAGAAGAGAGAGGCATCCAATAGCTGTGCGAGGGATGAGGAAGCGATGTTGTGCCGTCCAGATAATTCCACAGGTATGGCTCAGTAAAACCTTTACCGGTGGCAAGTTGAATCCCGCCGGCAAAATAATAGTCAGAGTCAAGGTAGCCGGGAGCAGGTTGGAATTGCGCGATAATAATGGGAGGAATAAGGGCGAGAACAAAAAGGAGGAGGTAGGTTTTGAAGGTCATAAGGGTGAAAGGTGAAGAATGGGAAGAATCTATTCAGGGTTTGCTCACAATGATTTTTTCCGCGAATTTTCGCTAATCAACACGAATTGGTTTTAGATTAGAAAAAATTCGTGTTGATTAGTGGACAATTTTGGGTTTTACGTAAGTCGTATATTAATAGAACTTTCGTTTGAAACTGTCCTTCGACTTCGCTCCTCGAAGAGCACTCGTCTGGGTCTCGATACGAGCGAGAAAAACACTCGCTCTACTCGACCAACACCGCTCAGGACGGAGGGTATTAGCGATTCGCGAGGTCGCTCCAGACACGGGGCGGACGAATTGCCCACCAGCGAATCCAGTATAAGCCAATGATAGTGCATACAGGGTTGAAGAGGAAGAGAATATCCTTCGCTATGATTCCAAAATTATCCAACATAACCAAATAAATAGTCCATGGCAGGATAAATACAACCAGCACCAGCAAAATTGTCAAAACGCTTCCGAATTTCCGCCAGCGCTCATATACAATGGAAAAGATCAAAGCGAGTGGAATGATCAGCACAGACAGGTGCTCCATCTCGGTTCGGAATCCAAGCAAGGGGGCGGCGGCAAGCGAAAGACAGGCTGCCCAATAAAAACGGCGATCATCGCCAGAGCGCGCGGAAGTCCATTCAAATCCGAGAATGACAACGAGTGCGGCAATAAATATCCACGCAATCGTTCTACCCTGGGAGGGCCAGAAGTGAATGAAAACGGAATGGACGTTGAATCCAAAATCGACGCGCAGGTTGTTGAAAGCGGCGCGCAGGAAAGGGATGATCCAATTTGGGTATGCGAGAAAGGAGAGAATAAGAAGAATCAAACTTAACATAAAGAATCCTGCGAACACACGATTGCGCTTTTCATCATAGACCCGAAGAGCTATTAGAAAAAGGAACGGCGCGCCGACTTCCCAATAATAGAAAGAGACTGCGATCAATACGCCTGCCAACTCGTCCATTTCGTTGCGGAGGGCAAACAAGATTGCGGCATATAGAAACCCAAGCAGTAGAACCGGGCTGGCTTCATAAATAGCCTGGAACGAGTAAAAATTAAAAATTGCAAACAGGACAAATAAAACAGAAAAAAAACGCGGTGACTCCCAATCTGTAAGATACAGACTGAGGATGGCAAGCGCGAACAATGCCAATTCGAGGAACAATGTAAATATCGCCCGGGCAAGCTGGGGGTCGGAAAGAAGCGAGATGGGAAAATAAAGCAGAAGGATGTGAAAGGGCGTATCCAGGATGAAGGGTTCATCCCCTGCCTTCGCCGGGCCATCATAAACCAACTGTTGAACACGGGCAGGGACCTCGCCGCTATAGGGGTCGATCTTGTCAAAAACAAATCCGCGGCTGGCAACCCACTGGACATAAAAATCCCCTCCGCCGCTAAGCGTGAGGTTTGCAAACACCAGCGCGGTTGAAATGATGAGGAGCAGAATCACAACCAACGCGATGAATTGATAATCGCGAGAGGTGAGTGATTTTGATGGAGGTTGAAAAGTCACAAACCCTCACCCTGCGCTCTCCCTCGGGGAGATGGGATTACAAAACGAAAGATCGGACGCGTGGGCGCATTCCGCGCTACTTCTGTAAAGCCGGCATTTACAAATGCGGCGGCTGTGCCGGTGAAAACAAAAGGCGCAGGTTTTTCATCTTTCGCATCGACAGGATAGCCTTCCACAATTTTGCCGCCCTTGCTTTCCACGTAATCCAGCGCGGCTTTTATCAATTCGACGGCAATTCCTTTGTGGCGATGTTTTTTCTCGACGAAGAAACAGGTGATCGACCAAACTTCCTGATCGTCAACCGGCTGGAGGGTGCGCGAATGGGCAAGTTTGGGATAGGCGCTGCGAGGCTCAACCGCGATCCACCCAACGGGATATCCTTCTAAGTAAGCCAGCAAGCCAGGAACAATCTTTGCGTCCACAATGGACTTCTGCATTTGACGCGCATTATCGCCGGTATTTTCGCTATATTCTTTTCCGCGTAATTTCCAATGCATGCACCAACAGCCGCCACAGGCGCCCTGCGCGCCAAAGAGAATCTCAAAATCGCGCCAGAGTTTTTGAGTGAGCGGGTGAAACGACAGGTCAAGTTCTTCGATCAGGTTGGATTCTTCAGTCATAAAAGATTTAGTTTCTCCGGTTCGTCCAGCAGTCCAACTGCCGGACAACATAATTATCGTCCCTCTATAAGGTGATCGCGATCCATTTTACCTGAAGTCCATTCTTTAAATTGCGAGAGAACAACGGCAACAAAAATAAGCACACAACCAAGGATCTGAATGGCCGCAAGTTTTTCATTTAATAACAGCCAGCCTGATATTACTGCAAAAACGGATTCGAGACTGAGTATCAAGGCAGCATCGGCGGGAGGTGTGTGACGCTGCGCCCATATTTGAAGCGTGTAACACATGCCCAGCGCGAAGAAGGCAGTATAAGCAATGCCGGTTATCACAGGCCAGGTAAACAACACAAGCGACTCGGTGAAGAAGCCAACACTTAGATTCAAAATTGCACACACAAGAAGCTGACCAACGGAAAATGAGAGCGCTTCAAATTTTGAGGCAAACTTTCCAACAACGATGACATGAAATGTCCAGAACAATGCGCCGAGGAGTTCAAGCACGTCTCCCGCGCGGACCTCGAGCCTGCCGCCCGTTGACAGGAGGAACGCCCCCGCCCCGGCCAACAACACCGCAACAACGGCAAGCCAATGCGCCTTTTCACGCCAAACGATGAACAAGACCACAGGAACCAATACGACATATAAGCCGCTAATGAATCCCGCATTGCCGGCCGTGGTGTATACCATGCCTGCCTGTTGAAACGCGCTGCCAAAAAAAAGCAGGCCGCCGGCAATGAACATCCATTGATATTGCTCGCGCGGCGTTCTGTAAAATGGACTCATGTTTCGACGGGCGCGAATCATAAACGGCAAGACCACGAGCATGGCGAGAAGATAGCGTGCCCCATTAAATAGGTACACGCTTCCCACTTGACCTGCGACTCGCTGGGCAACGAAAGCGGGTCCCCAGATCATGGAAACGAGCAGGAGGGTTAGGTCAGCTTTGAGGCGCATAAAAAAACCTTTTACCACAAAGGGCACGAAGGGACACAAAGGGTTTAAGTAAAAACATTATCTTCCTTCCACCAAATGATCATGTTCGATGATTCCCGAATTCCAATCCTTGAGTTGGGAGATCAACACTCCCACAAAAATAATGATACACCCAACCACTTGAACCATCGCAAGCGATTGATCGAGCAGAAACCACGCGGCGATAACCGCGAAGACAGCCTCCAGCCCAAGTATAAGCGCGGCATCGGTGGGAGGCGTGTGCTTTTGACCCCAGACTTGCAAAGTGTAACCGAGTCCAATGGACAAAGTTGCGCGATAGAGAATCGCACCCAGTAAAGGCACCGCCGTCAAAATGGATGTATCTTCCACAAACAAACCAATTATAAAGTTAATAAAGCCGCTGATGAAGAAATGTCCAGCCGCAAATGAAACGGACTCGAACTTGGATGCAAATTTCCCCAGCACGACAAAATGCATGGCCCAAAACAGAGAACCGATCAATTCAATCGAATCGCCCGGTTGAACTTCGAACCTACCGGAAGTTGAAAGCAAGAATGCCCCGATACCCGCCAGTGTGACCGCGATCAAATCCAGCCAGTGCGGTTTCTCGCGGAAGCCGATCCACAACATAAATGGCGTGAAGACCGCATATAAACTAGTGAGAAAACTGGCGTTGGCAACTTTTGTAAATAATAATCCCACTTGCTGC
>JBBSCM010000037.1:0-19318 GCA_038250295.1 Anaerolineales bacterium
CATCTTCAAGATCGATCAAAGCGGAGGTTTCAAAGCCCCGAAACGCCGACTCGCCCTGCTGTTTCATGATCTTTGAAATAAGCATGCCGGCTTTCTCTTCAATCGCATTATCCAGGTCAATGAATGGCAGGGAAAGACTGCGCGCAAGTATTTTTCCAATTGTAGATTTGCCTGTCCCAGGCGGGCCGTAGAGGAAGATGTGAGTCATAGTTTCTCCATCTGTCATTGCGAAGGCGACGCTCTTTCGCATGAAGCAATCTCCTCGGTGAGTTGGAGATTGCTTCGTCGCGAAGAACAAGAACGCTCCTCGCAATGACGAGAAATGATTATTCCCAAAATATATGCGGAATGTTGTCCATTGGCAAGTCTTCGAGAGTTGCTTTTCTCAATGATTCAAATCTTGGTTTCATTTCATTGATCGAGTCGCCGCCAAGTTTTTGGATGAGGGCGTCTGCCAGCACGAATGCGACCATTGCTTCCAAAATCGGCACGGCGCGCGGGACGGGGCAGAAATCGGAGCGTTCATATTTGGTGGGAGATTCTGTCCCTAACGCCAGGTCAACTGTCGGCTGAGGGAGAAGCGTGGTGGCTATCGGTTTCATCGCGGCGCGGATGATGATCGGCTGTCCATTGCTGATTCCGCCTTCGGTTCCTCCCGCGCGATTCGTCGAACGATGAATATTAGAATCTTCCAGAGTCATCGGGTCATGAGCTTGCGTTCCCAATCGTCTTGCATTCTCGAACGCGTCGCCGACTTCCACACCTTTGATCGCCTGCACGGACATGATCGCCATGGCGAGTTTGGCTTCGAGGCGCCGATCCCATTGGACGAAACTCCCAAGCCCAACAGGAAGATTGAGTGCGACAATTTCCAACACACCACCCAACGTGTTTTTGCCGTGAATTGTTTTTTCGATTTCAACACGCATTTGATTTGCTGATGCCTCGATGGGACAACGCACATCGGATTCTTCGGCGCGAATGAAACGTTCTTCATAAGACATATCGCCAAAATCCGCTTGCACTTCGCCAATGGAGGAAACATAACCGCCAATAATGATTCCAAATTGTGCGAGGAAATGTTTGCAGACTGCACCCGCCGCGACGCGCATGGTAGTTTCGCGGGCTGAGGCACGTTCAAGTGCGGGGCGAAGATCTTTGTACCCATATTTCACCGCACCTGTGAGATCGGCATGACCTGGGCGCGGAGCGGTCATCGGTTCGATGGCTTTGCCTTTCCATTTGACATGGTCATCATTTTGCACGAGCAAGGCAATTGGCGCACCTGTGGTTTCGCCTGTCATCACGCCGCCAAGAATTTGCACAGTATCCGTTTCAATTTTCATGCGCCCGCCTGAGCCGTAGCCTTGCTGGCGGCGGGCAAGTTCCTTGTTGATGATATCAGTTGTGAGGGAAAGTCCAGCGGGCATGCCATCGAGAATAGTAGTGAGCGATGGGCCGTGGGATTCGCCTGCGGTTAAAAATCTAAGCATAAGTTCTCCAATAATGTGCATGTGAGCGCGTCGCACCAGACGGGTAGATTTTTCCCATTAATCAGCATAAACCACTCGATTCGCATTATCTCATTAAGTCAGGTGCAACGCACTAATGGATTCGATCAGAATATTTCTTGGAGGACTGTAACCAGTCCAGATCTCAAAGGCGATGACCGCTTGTTCGATTAACATGCCCAGACCTGTGGTGGCTTGCATTCCTTGTGAACGAGCGTCTCTGACCAATTTAGTCTCGTGTGGATTGTAGACTAAATCGTAAATAAAAGCGCTTGAAGGCAATGATAGTTTTTCCGGTAATGGAGATTGATCGGTATTTGGAGTCATGCCTATCGGAGTTGTGTTGACGAGCAGGTCGAAGGTCAAAGGTTGAAGGTCGGTGAAAGTCGTAATTGGTAACTGGTAATTGGGAAAGGATCGGGCGAGTTGCTTGGCTTGTTCAAGTCGGCGGGCGGCGATGGTGACTTCCCAACCTTCGTTGACCAGGGCATACACAACCGCCCTAGCCGAGCCACCCGCACCCAAAACCAATGCCGATTTATGATTCTCTATTCTCATTCCCGAATCAGATATAAATCGTTTCAAATCGGATAAAAATCCTGGAGCATCAGTATTATCACCAATAAGTTTTTCATCACGGAGATAAATGGTGTTAACTGCTCCAATCGCTTGAGCAGTGGGAGTCAGCTCATCCATCAATTCAATTACATTTTGTTTGTATGGGATGGTGACGTTGAGTCCTGTAATCTCACCTGTACGAATACGATTTAATAAATCTTGCAATTCTTGTTTATCATCTGGTTCAATCGGAAATAAGGAATAGTCGCCATCCAATCCACATGCTTTTAAAGCGGCGGCGTGAATCTTCGGCGACAAGCTATGCCCAAGTGGATAACCGATCAAACCAAGTTTAATCATCGCAAAGATTCCAATACTGCAAAATAATTAGGGAACGTTTTTGAAACACAGGATGGATTTTCAATGGTGACGCCGTCGAAGCGCAAGCCGATCAATGAGAAAGCCATCGCCATGCGGTGATCGTTATAGGTTTGAACATTGGCAGGTTTGAAGGTTTGGCAGGGATAGATAGTCATGCCATCTTCATGTTCTTCAACCTGGACGCCGAGGCGTTTGAGTTCGGTGCAGGTTGCAGAGACTCGGTCGGTCTCTTTGACGCGGGCGGAGGCAATACCGCGAATTCTGGTTGGTGAGGATGCAAAAGGCGCAACCACAGCGAGAGTTTGGGCAGTATCGGGGATGTCGCGCATGTTTATGTCAAGACCGACAATGGACGATCCCTGCGGGCGATGAACAATGACAGCGTTATCGGATTCTGTAACGACGCAGCCCATTTTTGTCAGCACATCAAGAAATTCAATATCACCTTGAACGGATTTGCGGGAGATGTTTTCCACTTTGACTGTCCCGCCGCAAATGGCCGGGGCGGCGAAGAAGTAGGATGCGGCGGAGGCATCGGATTCTATGGGATATGTAATTCGTGATTCGTAATTCGTAATTGGGACTATGAATGATCGATAGTCATCTCTTTCGACTTTTACACCGAAGTCTTTCATGATTGCGATGGTCATTTCCACGTAGGGTTTGGAGTTGAGGTCGGTGGTCAATTTTATCTCAATGGGAGATTGAGCATATGGAGCGACCATGAGTAAAGCAGATAAGAATTGAGATGAAATATCACCTGCGATCTTTGTCTTCCCACCTGGCAAGCCGCTGGCGATGATTTTGATGGGAGGGCAAATCGTATTGCGTGATGTGTGTTGCGTAATTGGTTGAATGGTTGCGCCAAGTTGAGTGAGCGAATCAACCAAATCGCCGATGGGACGTTCACGCATTCGCGGATCGCCGTCCAAAATATATTGGCCATTGCCGAGAGTCAAAAACGCGGAGAGAAATCTTGCGGCCGTGCCTGCATTGCCGATAAATAGCTCAGCTTTAGTTGCAGAAATAACTCCGCCCAAACCTGTGACCGTCATTTCAAAATTCGCTTCGTCAAGTTGAACATCGAAGCCGAGAGTTTGCAATGCCTTGGCGAAATAACGCGAGTCGTCTGAAAATAGAGCATTGGTCAAATGCGTGGTCCCTTTTGCGAGTGACGCGATCAGCAAAGCGCGGTTGGTCAGTGACTTGGAGCCAGGAACACGGAGGGTGGCGGAGAGTGGGCGGGATAAAGGATGAATGAGAAAGGATGAAGGATGAATGTTTTGCATGTTGCATGTTCCGTTTTTACCTGTTTACGCCGTGAATTTCCAATATTTGCTTTGCGCCTCATTCAGCAGAAATTCAAGTTTGACAAAGTCTTCAGAAGATAAAGCAGACTCGATCTCTACCAATTGACTTTGCATTCCATGAAGCGCGTTCAGAACGTTCTCGCGATTTGATTGCAGAACCCCTAGCATCATTGATGAAGATGTCCCTGCCAAACGGCTGGTGGATTTAAATCCAGGGCCGACAAAAGGAATAACATCTTCTGGTGTTGCAAGCGCAAGCGCAGACGAAACCAGAAACGGCAAATGACTCGTCGAAGAAAGGATGCGGTCATGTTCAATAGGGTCAAGAACTTTTGCCTTCGCACCGACGGCTTCGATGATTTGATTAGCAGCGGATAATGCCCGCCCAGTTGTTCGTTCCAGCGGAGTTAATAAAAACGGCGCGGCGTAATACAAAGTCCGTTCGGCGTTGGCTAGCGAGAGTTTTTCCTTGCCGCAAATGGGATGTCCGCCGATGGGGTCGAAGCGTTCAGGCAGTTGAGACATGGAGTCGGTGATCAACTTTTTGGTTGAACCCAAATCCATGACGATGCATTGATTTGACGTAAATGTTGGTAACTGTTCAAGCAGAGTCAAAATTGCGGGGACGGGCGCGGACAGAATCACAAGGTCAACTTCGGGGAGGAGCCTGGCAGGATCACTGTCAGCGTAGTCCACGATATGTTGGGACAGGGCAAGTTCGAGCGTAGGAAGATGCGGGTCAATTCCATAGAGGGCGGCGCATTTGCCTCTCAATCCCAAAGCGAGCGAGCCGCCCATCAATCCCAATCCAATGATTGCGATCTTGGACTCTGCGAGATTAAAGTCAGGCTGTGACATGTTGAGGGACGAGGCGACGATCCACCGCTTCTGCCACCGCTTTGACCTGCTTCACCATCCTGGCAAATGCTTCAGGGGTGAGCGACTGCTTGCCATCCGAGATCGCGTGCGCGGGATCATTATGCACTTCCACAATGACGCCGTCTGCGCCCGCTGCAACGCCCGCCTTTGCAATGGCAGAGACGTAAGCAGAATCGCCGGTGGAATGGGACGGATCAATGATAACCGGAAGGTGCGTCAGTTTTTTGAGGACAGGGATGGCGTTGATGTCGGTGGTGTTACGCGTGGCAGTTTCAAAGGTACGGATGCCGCGCTCACAAAGCATAACGCGCGTGTTGCCGCCGCTGATAATGTATTCGCTTGCCATTAACATTTCTTCGATGGTTGCAGACATGCCGCGCTTAAATAAAACAGGCGTGCGCGTTTCACCGATGGCACGAAGCAAGTTGAAATTCTGCATGTTGCGCGCGCCGAGTTGGAAGACATCGACATATTTTTCCATCATCGCGATTTGCGAAACTGCCATGACTTCAACGACGATGGGCAGGCCTGTTTTCTCGCGGGCTTCCGCCATATATTCAAGCCCTTCCTCGCCAAGACCCTGGAAAGCATAAGGAGAAGTGCGCGGTTTGAAAACGCCGCCGCGCAATGCATTTGCGCCTGCTTCTTTAACTGCCTGCGCTATTTCAAGAATCTGCTCTCGCGATTCAACAGAACATGGGCCTGCGATAATTGGAACTTCCGTGCCGCCGACAGTGAAGCCGTCGAGTTGAAAAACGGAATCCTGTTCATGGAACTGGCGTGAGGCAAGTTTATATGGTTGTGAAATTCGCTGAACAGACAAAACACCCGGAAGCGCTTCGAAGATTTCCTTGGCGACATAGTGTCCATCACCGACTGCGCCGATGATGGTTTGTTCAACGCCGAAGATGGGATGCGAAGATAATTTATGTTTTTCGATTTCGGCAATGACTGCGTCAATCTGTTCTCTGGGCGCACCTGGGTGCATGATGATCATCATGGTAAAAACTCCTAAATTATGAAATATGAAGGATGAATGGAACGTGTTGCGTGTTGCGTTGTTTAGCGATTACTGTTCACTGATCACTGCTCTTTACGCCCAACCCTGCTTCAGCGGTGAATATTCACCTTGAACGGATGCGAGACCTCGTCCCATGATCTGCGCGATCTGCCCGACTTGCTTGACCAGCTCGGCAAATTTTTCAGGCTTGAGGGATTGCTTGCCATCAGAGACCGCCTTTGCGGGGTCAGGATGAACTTCAATAATTAACCCGTCTGCGCCTGCGGCAATGCCGGCGCGCGCGATTGCGGCAACATAATCTGCGTGACCTGTGGAATGGCTCGGGTCAAGGATGACCGGTAAATGAGTCAGGTTTTTCAAAACGGGAATGGCATTGATATCGGTTGTGTTGCGCGTGGAAGTTTCAAACGTGCGGATGCCGCGCTCACATAACATCACACGCTGGTTTCCCCCGGCCAAAATATATTCAGCAGACATCAGCAATTCTTCAATGGTGGCGGAGAGTCCACGCTTGAGCAAAACGGCTGTGCGTGTCTCACCGATGGCACGCAGGAGGTTGAAGTTTTGCATGTTGCGTGCACCCACCTGAAGCACGTCCACATATTTCACCATCACATCCACCTGCACCTGCGACATGATTTCCACGACGATGGGCAGTCCCGTTTTTTCACGGGCCTCAGCAAGCAGCTCGAGTCCTTCCTCGCCCAAGCCTTGAAATGAATAAGGCGATGTACGCGGCTTGAACACTCCCCCGCGCAAAGCGGATGCCCCCGCCTCTTTCACAGCGATGGCTGTTTCAATGATCTGTGAGCGACTCTCCACCGAGCATGGCCCCGCAATGACAGCGATCTGATTTCCGCCAACATTGAACCCATCAAGTGAGATGATGGAGTCATCAGGGTGAAACTGTCGCGATGCAAGTTTGTAAGGCTGGGTGATGCGCTGGACGATGTCCACGCCGTCCAAACCCTCGAAGCGTTCAGTGGGAATGCTGTGTGTTTCGCCGATGGCGCCGATTATCGTGGCTTCGACTCCCTGTGAAAGGTGGACAGCGAGTCCCATCGATTTGATTTGTGCGATCACCGCTTCCACTTCCTGCGGGGTTGCATTGGCTTTCATTATGATCATCATGGTGAAACTCCTAAATACAAAGAATGAATGGAACGTGTTGCGTGTTGCGTGTTCCGTTGTTTCCGTGTCTACTTCCTCACTGCGCGGCGACAAGATCAGGCCGTAACTTGACCGCATCTTTCAAATACACGTGCGTGATCTCATTCTGCGGCGTATCCGTATTCCAATGTACGAGCACGCGAATGACCTTGCGCAAACTGCCGGGGACGGGGATCTCCCGCGCACACATCATCGGGACGAGTCCCCAGCCCATTTGACGCGCGGCCTGCGCGGGGAAGGTGGAGGCGAGATCGTCGGTCACAGTAAAGAGAGCGCTGCCGACATCCTCAGGCTTCATACTTGCATTTGCATCCAGAATTGCTTCCAGTAATTCCCGCGTGGCTTCGAGAATTAGATCGGGTTCATCTGCCGATACGGTTGTCGCGCCACGAATTCCACGGATGGGCATATATTCTTCTCCTGAATTTGTTTTGGGCGGGGAACTCTCCCTCACCCTGCCCTCTACCCTTCGGGCACGATGTCCCAGCAGAGAGAGGGTACAAGAAAAGAGCGAGGCCGTTTGGCCTCGCTCTTTAGTTACAGAATCTTTCTGTCTACTTAAGCGCCACCAACGGCAACCGAGCGGAGGCCGTAAAAGTAATACGCAAAATAAAAGCGGACAGCGGATAACATATAAGGCGCTATTCTATGCGTGACATGCAGATGCGTCAAGGGGCAATTTTTATAATGGTGATGAAACCATACGAACTCCCCTCGCGACGAATACAGGATCATTTTCTACAGGAACTGGGCGTACTTATCACCCAATAATTTTTCGAGATAAGGCGTGACCTGCCAGAACATTTTCAGGTTTCTATATTCATCGATCCAGCGCGCGTTTCCTGTGGGTGAGGTCTTCACAGAGCGGATCATCAGGTTTTTCGCGGTATGTTCGATGGGAACAAATTGGGTCACATCTGTGCGATATCCCATGATGCGTAAAATGGAGGCGCGGAAAGTATCTGTCAGGACATCTCCCATGCGCTCGAATAAAATGCCATCATGGAAAACAGGCAACAGCGCAGTCGGCGCAGGCACCTGGGACAATTGCACCTGCAGTTCATGTTGACAACAAGGCGCGCACAGAATCAGCTCGCTGTTCCATTGAATCCCTTGAGCCAGGGCATCATCGGTCGCAGTATCACAGGCGTGCAGGGCAAGAACTACCTCAGGTTTTGTTTCTGGTTGAAAATCTGAAATTTGCCCGACCTCGAAGGTGAGTTGACTCCATCCCAATGAACTGGCTTTCTGCTGATGGCGTTCGATCAGATCCGCTTTAATATCCACACCCACCACATGAGCGTCCAGGTTCAAAATGTCGTGAAGATAATAGTAGATCGCAAAAGTGAGGTATGCGTTCCCGCAGCCGAAGTCTACAACATGGACTGTTTTGTCTTTAAAATTCTCAAAGAAATTTGTATCTTCCACAAGGCGCAGAAATTCGTTGATCTGCGTATATTTCCTTTGCATATCCGCCTTGATCCTGCCGTCCTGCGTCATAATGCCCACTGCCTTGAGGAACGGCTCCGCATTATCCACGGAAAGGATTCTGTTCTTCTGGCGGTTGTGAGCCAGGTCGGCGACAACAGGAGCGGAGACTTTTATTTCATTCATCAGAACTTTTCCCTTTTTCGATACATTGACCTGAAGACTACCTGCAGTGTTCTCGATGAATATATTTCGGAAGGGAAGCGCCAGCAATTCATCCACTTTGGAAGCGGACTTGTTTATTTCATAATTTCTGCTGATATCTTTTTTCTCGTCAAAATAAGAGAACTGTAATTGAATGATGCCTTTGATCTCGACAGGGCGCACCACAACCTTGACCCACTCCAGGGTTGATCCTTTTTGCTGGCCGCTGAAAACAGCCCGCACGAATGTTTCGGGGACTAAAATGCGTTCTCTAATGACTTTCTTCTGATCTTGATCCATGGAAACTAATCTCTTAATTGAAAGTATATCATTTGGGTGTGTTTCATTTCAGTTGAAACCGTCCCGAAGGTTGGCACAAACGACCAATTTTTCTCGACAAAACCTTCGGGACGTTCTTTTTGTCAACTCATTTGAAACACACCCATATCATTTGTTATTTGACAATTCCCACTGGCCGCTCCTCCGCTATAGACATGATGCTCCCAAATCCATGACCAGGTAATCAGCTGAATCCGTATAAATAATTACAGTATCAGATTTGAGGACTCATAATGTGGTAAATCCTTTTTGATCGAGACGTCAATTGTCGTTCCATTGATGGAATCAAAACAATCCACTTTACAGGGGGAACTAATTCTTTTACTTGCAGGTGAAGATTATTAAGTGTTTTATTAGAGAATGTTCTAGTGTATTGACAACCTGTGCAAAAACTGTACAATACAAACAATATATGTGCAAAACATGTGCAAATATATAACAACTTTGAAAAGGAGATTTAAGAAAATGAAACACTTTACAATGTTCGCAATGTTACTGGTAGCTGCCTCCCTCGTTATGGCAGCCTGCGCTCCCGCAGCCACCCCCACACCTGCTCCTGCACCTACAGCTATGCCGGAACCCACCGCGACCCCTGAGCCGATGCTCAAGGATATCGTAGACACCGCTGTTGCAGATGGCCGCTTCACGACCCTTGTAGCCGCAGTACAGGCCGCTGAACTGGTGGATACACTTAAAGGCGAGGGGCCCTTCACAGTCTTCGCCCCCACCGATGATGCTTTCTCGGCTCTTCCCGAAGGCACGCTTGAAAGCCTGCTTTTGCCAGAAAACAAACAGACACTCACAGACATTCTGCTCTACCATGTAGTCTCAGGCAAAGTCATGGCTGCTGAGGTGACCGCTATGACCAGCGCCGCCACAGTTCTCGGCAAGGATATCGCCGTCAAAGTTGACATGGGCAATGTCTATATCAACGAAGCAAAAGTCATCATCACTGACATCGAGACATCAAATGGCATCATCCATGTGATCGATGCGGTACTCCTGCCTCCTACGGATGAAGCTGCGATGGAAGAAAAGAACACTATCGTTGATATCGCTGTAGCCGACGGCCGCTTCACCACCCTCGTCGCTGCTGTGACAGCCGCCGATCTGGTCGAGACTTTGAGCGGTGAAGGCCCCTTCACAGTTTTCGCCCCCACTGACGATGCATTCGCCGCATTGCCCGCTGGCACACTTGACAGCCTGCTTTTGCCTGAGAACAAGCAACAACTGACCGACATCCTGCTCTACCATGTCGTTTCTGGCAAAGTCATGGCCGCAGATGTAGTGACCCTCACCAGCGCGCCCACCGTACTTGGCAAGGATGTGACCATCACAGTCAAAGATGGGAATGTTTTCCTGAACGACACCGTGCAAGTCATCATCACCGACATCGAAGCCTCCAACGGTGTGATCCACGTCATTGATGCGGTTCTTCTCCCGCCTCAGTAAACATCTCTCTCCTCCTAGTTTGATGTGTAAGAAGAAAGGACGGGCGAATTCGCCCGTCCTTTTGATAATTCATTGCCGCTACTGGTTACGAACCGAAGCGAGTTTGGGAATTGACGAATAGGTAATACACCGCCAGCCCGCCGCTATAGATAAGAACCGTTGTGTAAACGATAAGGCTGATGTAGCGCTCAGGCTGCACTGTATGGAGCAGGCCAATAAAAGGGGGGATAAGCACAACGTCGTAGGCGAGGAAGCTGAGCAATTGTCCGAGTGCATTATGCCAGTTAGGTCGGAACATGCCGTAGAGGAAGTAAAAGGCGTCGCCAAGGAAGATACAGCCAAAGACAACGGATGAATCAGGGTTCAATGCCCAGGGGAAAATGGGCGCCTGTAGGATCAGCGCCCCGCTCGAAAGGAAGAGGGAGACGATGAATATCCAAAAAGAGACTTTGACAGGTTTCGGCATGGGACGCGTCTCTTTGAGCGGAATCCGCCTACTCCAAAAGAATGCCGCACCGCTTGCAATCGCGATCAACGCAGATATAACTCCAAACGGAATCATATTGGAGCGACCATCCCCGAAAGCAAGTTTAAAAAAGTAGATGGAGGTGGTCAATGCGATCACGAAAATATTGAGCGAGCCCGCTGGGAGTGCGCCCAATTCCCCTGTCCAGCCGACCCAGAGCATTGCCGCACTGACCGCGGCCAGAATCGAGCCGACGAATAGATACGAGTAGCGCCCATCCTCCCAGGGCCAGATGACCGTGGCGAAGGAAAGCCGAAAGATGAAGCCAAATGCAAAGAGGAGAACGACCAGCCCGCTGATAAAAGTGACGATGCGAAGTAGTTTCATATATATCTGCCTCCAAAATGGTTTTAAGTAATAACCCGATGATGCAGGTTATGCTCGGGGAGTGAGATGGCATCTTCCAAAATAGTGGATGCGCAATTTTGTTATACTACCTTAAGCAGAATAATGGTGTGAGCAAGGTTATATCTATTTATCAACCAGATCTACGAAAGGATATTTGCATGAAGAATGATTCGATCCTGCCAGTGACCCGCGTGGTCGCAGCAATTGTTGTGCCGTTTTTAGTGCTTGCCTTTGGGATTTTATTTTTTCTACCAGACCGTACCGGTGAGCTTTTTGCATGGGCCATCAAGCCGCACATGTCATCCATGTATATTGGCGCGGCCTACCTCGGCGGCGCATGGACGTTGTCTTATGCGGCTCGCGGCAAACGCTGGCATCGCGTGAGCGCCGTGTTCCCTGCCATCACCGTGTTCGCATCGGCCATGCTGATCACCACATTCCTGCATTGGGAACGTTTCTCGTTGGGCACGCCCGCATTTATCACCTGGCTCATCCTTTACATTGTGGCCCCATTCCTCATCCCTGCAATCTGGATATATAACAAGCGAACCGACTCGAACGAGCCTGAGGGATCGGATGTGACCGT
This sequence comes from Anaerolineales bacterium, assembly GCA_038250295.1. Taxonomy (GTDB): domain Bacteria; phylum Chloroflexota; class Anaerolineae; order Anaerolineales; family Villigracilaceae; genus Villigracilis. Next base: position 11,714 of record JBBSCM010000037.1, read on the forward strand.
ATCTGCTGCTGCCCGTCTGATGACCCGCTTCATCGGAACCCTTGTGCTGCTTCTGGTTACGATCGGCTTTCTCCACCCGACGCTGCTCATCACCATCTGGCCGTGGACATTAACCCCGCTTACCGCCCGCGTGCTGTGCGGCTGGCTTTCCGTGATCGGCACGGGTGCCTGGATGATCTCCCTCGACCCGCGCTGGACAGCATGGCGCGCCATCCTTGAAGGTATCTTTATTGGCTACAGCCTGATTTTCGTTGCCGCCGCCATGAACCCTGCGGAATTCATCACGGGCATTTTCAATTGGTACACAGCCCTGACGGGGATGATGCTGCTTGCAATCCTCGTCTTTTATGTGAACATGGAAATCCAAAGGCGAAAAAGAACTGAGCGGAGCGGAAAATGACTTGTGGAGCTACGTCAATAACCTCCGCCCGCGGACCAGAAACAAAATGCCCTCTCCACTTGGAGCACATTGGGTGCTCACCTGCACGGCATCGAACGCAGTGTGGTGCAAGTGTCGCAAAGGGACAAGTCATCCAGCTCAAAAATTATCTTAATCGGGGAGAGGCGACACACGACGTTGTTGATGCTGAAAATTGAATCAGCATTGTCTGCATTTATCCGTGTCTCATTATTAGTTTTTCACTTCAACTCGCGCCGCAGTTTCTCCGCGACCGTACGCAGGGACTTGATGCGCGCAAAATATTTATCATTGGCTTCCACCAGCGTCCAGGGGGAATCGGGGGTACTCGTTTTCAACAGCATCTCTTCCGCGGCGGTGATGTAATCCTCCCATTTGCCGCGATTGCGCCAATCCTCATCGGTGATCTTCCAGGTTTTGTAATTTATCTTCGTGCGTTCACGGAAACGGCGCAGTTGTTCCTGCTTGCTAATATGCATCCAGAATTTAAAGACAACTGCGCCAGAGTCGGTGAGTTGGCGCTCGAACTGATTGATCTCACTGTACGCGCGGTGCCAATCCGCTTCGGTGCAAAACCCCTCCAGGCGTTCCACCAGCACGCGCCCGTACCATGAGCGGTCAAAGATGGCGATTTGTCCCTGCTCGGGCAAGCGCCGCCAAAAACGATAAAGGTAATGACGCTCTTTCTCGTCGCCCGTCGGTGCGGAGATCGGCCAGACCACATAGCCTCGTGGATCGATACGTTCGGTCAGGCGCTTAATCGTGCCGCCCTTGCCCGAGGCATCCATACCTTCAAAGACAATGACCACTGGCCGCTTTTGTGCATAGACTTGAAAAGCCAATTCATGCAGCTCAGCCTGCAAAGCCTTGAGCTGCTTGTCGTATTCATCGCGCTCCATTGCCAATGTAAGATCAAGACGCTCAAGCATTGACGGCTCCTTTCATTTCCTTCTTGACGCGCGGGCGTTTGGCTTTCGTCCCCGCAGAGGCGGGCAACCCCAGATGCGCTTCGAGCGAAGCGATGATCGTTTCAAAAACCTTGACGCGCATGTAATACCGATCGGATGCTTCGACAATTGTCCAGGGGGCATGAGGCGAATCTGTGCGTGCGATCATATCTTCGACAAAGCCCGCATATTTTTCATAGCGCTTGTTTTGCAGCAAATCTTCCTCCCCCACCTGCCAGGCGGTCAACTTATCCTTACGCAATTTCTTGATGCGTTTGTGCTGATCCGCTTCACCGATGTGCAGCCAGAATTTCAGAATGATCGTTCCATCTGCGGTCAGCATCTCTTCAAATTCAGCAATGTCATGATACGCGGCGCGCAGTTCATCCTTGTTGATCGTTTTGTCGAGGCGGTCGATCAATACCCTGCGATACCAGGATGTGTCAAACGCGACCATTTGCCCACGGGCAGGGATCTTGAGCCAGAAGCGCCACATCCACGGATAATGCAGTTCGGCTGTACGCGGCGGCGTGATCGGGACGACGCGGAAGCCGCGCGGGTCCAGGCGCTCCGCGAGCAAACTGATCAGTCGTCCCTTGCCAGTGGCTGCCCAGCCCTCGAAAACAACGATGACTGGAACTTTCGCGTCGAAGACCGCGTGTTCCAATTCATAAAGGCGCTGCTGTAATGGTCTTAATCGTTTTTTATATTCCTCTTCCCCTAAAGCCAGATCAAGGTTGACGTATTCAAGCATGGTGAACTCCGCTCTATTATGTTTTTGTAACTTGATTAGTTTACCGGTATAGCTGCGATCGGTAATATGAGTTTGCCTCAATTTACCAAGCTTCACGTTCGGCATTGATATGTTTTTCAACATCAATGCTTTTCCATATTTCGGAATGCAACCCTTGAAGTTTATTTGTACAACTTTCAGGTTGGGGAATCAAAACCATAATGCCATCTTGCATATCTACAAGCAGACGATCTCCTGCTTTGATATTCAATTTCTCGCGTTCAGACGTGGGAATGGAGATTAGATTTTGAGAATTAACTTTGATAATCATGCCGCTATTTTACCCCTCTCCCGTCTACCGCTCGCTAAGCTCGGGTACGATGTCCCCCAAGGGGAGAAGCCAAGACCACCTCAAATAAAATTTTCTCTGACAAGTCGATAAATTCATCCAACAGAAAAGAAGACAAAAAAATACCCTCTCCTTTAGGAGCCCACAGGGTGCTCCGCAAAGGGACAAGCGGACACGCCCATCAATCGTCTCAATCAGGGTGAGGTCTTCTCTTCAATATTTTTGCGTTCAAAATGAGTTCCGTTGCAGCAAGTTTCCCATATTGACTCATACAAAAAATCCGAAGCCTCTCGACTTCGGATTTTTACATAAATCAGAATCCAACTACGCGGCTACTGGAACAAAAATACTCGGTTTCCATTTCGCTGTCATCGTATGGGTATTAATTCGAGCAAACACGATTGGCTTGCCTTCGCTCCCATATTTATCCAGCAGGTCAAGGTTTAACATGCGGACTTCGGGATCGTCTTCAGGCAAAAGAACCAACTCGAAGTTCTCTGGCAAGACATCCAACATTTTTGGGTTGTTTAGAATATATTTGATGATTTGACCTGTCAATTGCACATTGCGCTCGACAACTTCATTTTTTACTTTTGTTTTAGCCATTCTTCGTACCTCCTGCGATAATCATATCGCTTCTCAACCATATCATCCATTGCAATTGTAAATGCTTCGTTGTAATCCTGCACAGGCATTCTGGTCTTCTCTTCTTTTTTCTGCGGGTGCATGATGTCACGGTGGGCATATCCATGTGCGGTATCGTATCTGACGACAGCAACCCACTCGCCATCTTCCTCAAATTGACATTCCAACTGCACCACAAAGCGGATGATTTGACCGTGCTCTGATTCGAACATGACTCGCAGGGCATTATCGTAATCCAGAAGACGGCGAAATTCGACGGTGCGCATAGGGCAATTTTACAACAAAATCCCCCACACCAGCGGACCCGCGCAAAACCGCCCCATCTGCCTCCCCCAAGGGGAGGAGCTAAAACCCTCATGAAATTAGGAGTTGCGTTGGGAAACCAACAAACCCGTCAAGAAGAAAAGAAACCAACAAAATGCCCTCTTCTTTTAGGAGCCCACAGGGTGCTCCGCAAAGGGGCAAGCGGACACGCCGATCAATCGTCTCAATCAGGGTGAGGTCTTCTCTTCCATAATTTTTGTGTTCAAAATAGTCTGCTCAGTTAGATTCTGTATGACAAGCCTGCAGATAATCTGATATAGTACATTACACAGGGGAGATGGTTAATCTGTTGAAATCGGAGGTTATTATGTTCCTGATCATGAGTTTATGTTTTGGCGTTTCAGCTTTTGGATTACTCGGCGGCGCGGTCTGGGCTTATCTTAAACAACAGCGTACAGTGGAGAGTCGGGCCGCGGCGACAGGTACCGTGGTTGAGTTGACCACACAAGCCACAGCTCGTAGCAGCATTATTTGCCCTGTAGTTGAGTTCACCACATCATCGGGAGAGAAGATAAGGTTCACATCCGAGTTTGGATCGCGTCCAGCAGGGCACAAGATCGGTCAGAGCGTTAATGTCCGCTACGATCCGAGTGACCCGCAAAAAGCGGAGATCGATTCCGCTATGAACCAATGGCTTGTCCCGCTTATTTTGATTTTTATGGGCGTGATTGCCTGTTGCATGGCGGTTGCCTTCCTTGGAATTTATGGACTGGGTCCTTCATCTTTCTCGCCTTAGCAATAACGAACCGCGCCCTCCCGCGCTCAAACCTCACCCTACCCTCTCCTTTAGGAGCCCACAGGGTGCTTCGCAAAGGGACAAACCGTCACGCTCAAAATTCGTCTCAATCAGGGTGAGGTCTTCTCTTCTATATTTTAGTGCTCCACTTATCCCAACAACCAAATAGATATAATACCTATTCCCGGAGTTACCCGACTATCAATTGTGCAACAGTAGTTAAAGTCCGCGCATATAGAATATATTCATCTCTAAGTGTGTTCGTTGCCAATTTATCCAGCAAAAACCGTCCTGGTGTCATTGCCTTAGGGCTATACCCGTATTTTGTTTGTATCATTGTCAGGAAAGCGCTTTCAGCTTTGGCAGAAGAATGTCCAATACGGTTCCGAATTATTCGTGCTTCATCTAGTTGTTGGTATGCGGCATTAATTGGTGTCAAAAAAGGCTCCCCATTGCGGAAATGTTTTTGGCTAAGTCTAACAAGTTCAGATGGGTCAATCCATCTGAAGTATCCTACTTTCCCATGTAGGGTACTTCTTGTGGTTTCAATATTGGTAAATCCACCTATTAATAATTGAGGCTGGGGTCTTGAAGATCTTTTGCTATTGCAAAGTAAGCGGCAAAAAACATTCTCAATAAAAATTTCCCACTCAAGCATCAAACTTAAAAATCCAATTTCGACAATCAAATAATGGTCTCGAGAATTTATAACACGAATATTTCCGCTTCGAGCTTCATGAAAATACTCTGAGCGTGTTGTAAAGTCTGTTATTTTATTCTCGGATTCCAAAAATCTTTGAATACACGGTTTTAGACTTGGAGTTGGCATGATCTACTCTATCCCCTTAATGATTGCCTCCTTGAAATGTTTATGCCTTATGTTTCTTTCTTTTGGATTAGATGTCCTTCTGGTAGCCGCGTTAAACAACTCGCTCGATTGTTGTTGCCCCATAATCTCGTCATTAAGTTCCATTAACTTCTCGAAAATTAATGGGTATGATTTTGAACTAATATTCACCTGTGGCTTATAATTTGTTTTGCCGAATCCATATACCACATCGTATAGTGCCAGATAAACACTCATAAATAAAGGTGGTCTTTTGAGTTGAGTAAACACTAATCTTCCATCAAAAATAAACTCGATGGTGTCTATCATTTTATTGAAAGCCGAAGCTATTTTATCTTCTTGTGGAAACTCATCTTCATACATTGCATAATACTTTTTAATGTAACTTTTTCCTCCTTGAATTCCGCCAATCATACTGCTAAGAATTTCAGAAACTAACTGCGCGTCATTCATTCTTGCGATAGCAGAATCTGTCAAGATTTTATTGTTCACCCAATATTCATAATGAGAATGTGCAAGAGAATATGCAGTCTGTTTAAAAGGGCCAATATATTCTGCGTTTAATTTTTCTTGTGGGTTTAATGTAAGAGTATAAGAGTTGATACGGGAAAAAATGTTTAAAACATCACCGTCTGAAGCCCCGAGCAACAAATCAGTAGAGATTTGGTAAGACAAGAAATCTTTTTGGATATCTTCATCCATTTTTTCAAAAAACAAATCCCCCAATTCTTTATTATGGGTTTTTTTGATTGTTAAATTCCCTTTTATAAAGTCGAGGATTGCGCTGAGTCTTTGTTGCCCATCCACAACATCACGAATTGTAGCTCTTTTTTTTAAGTCAATTTGTTCTCTTACAAAAATTTTTGGGATAGGCAATCCTCGAATTATGGTATCGATAAGAAAAGAACGTGCAGTGGGACTCCAACTTTTCCGTCTTTGGAATCTAGGTTGGAGGTTTAGTTCATCTCTCTTTTCCCAAGAATAAAAATCTGAGATACTATATATTTTCGATTGAATTTTCATGAATCTCCTCCATGATTTAATTATTTATCTTCGGTTTTAAATAGTATAGCACAACAGCTAATTGTAAAAATCTAGGCTAATTTTTTAGCCTATTATAAGGATGACCTTCCACACCCTCAGGCCGTCCCAATTACCAATCCCTACTTACCAATTACTAAAGTTTCGCAAACCGACTCATCACCTTCGCCGCCGTGGCTACACCTTTTACTTTTTCTTCCCATCTTCCTCTTGTTGCCGAAATTTTCGTTTCTGTTCCTGTTCCTGCTCCAGTTGCAACTGTTCCTGCTGCCGCAGTTTTTGATTCTGAATCTGTTGCTGCTCCAACTGCAGTCGTTCCTGCTGCCGCAGTTTTTGATTCTCTTCCTGCTGTCTCTCCAACTGCAAGCGTTCCTGCTGTTCCCGTTTTCGTTTCTGTTCCTGTTCTTCCTGTCCGTTCTGTGCCATCGTGGATTCCTTTCTACTTGGTCTCGATACGCATTTCGCAAAAAACGCTCAAGGCTACTCGACCAACACTTGCTCCTACAACTTCGCGAAGCGACTCACCACATTCGCCGCCGTAGCGGGACGATTCAATTCTACCGCTTATTTCCACTCCTTATTCCACTTCTTGTTTGCGTTTTTCCATGCTCATATCAGCGCCTCCACATATGGGAGCATAATCCGCTCGACACGATTGATTCGCGCAAAGCGCAGGATTTCTTCGGGCGTACAGCGCTTATAACGCAAGCCTTCGCGCAAAGCCTCAAGCGCAACGTCCATACCAATTTTGTTTCTGAACTTGAAACAGTCCGCGATTGTTTTTGCGACGCTGTAAACTTTAATATCCACGTTGTCTATTGTGTGTGTTTCGATTCCCGCTTTGAACGGCTCGGGAGAAATCCAAAAAAAACGCGTCGGCGGATATTGAATGCGCGGCTTCTCTGAATCTTTTGGCAATGCGATATAAACTTCATGCGGAATTTGTGTCGTAAGCCGATGAAAATACAACGCCGAAATTAGGCAGACCACGCCCTTTGGAATCCGCAGCGAAACAAGCGTTAGATCGGGGTCGCTCCAGAGTTGTTCTTCAGCCAGCCGATACAATCCACGCCCTTCTTGAACAACCAGCCCATCATCGCGCATTTGATACAGTGTGCGCGGTTGAATACCCTGCGCAAAAATTTCAGCAGAGCGCATGACTTTGTTTTTTTCAAAAACTTGAAGAGCAGCCTTAATCACTGTTTGCATAAAATTACCTTTACTTATGTGTATATACAGGTAATTTTATGCAATACCTGCAAAATGTCAAGATAGGCAATATATAACAAAAAGACGACCCACACTCTACAGCGCGGGCCGTCCCAATTACTAATCTCTAATTACCAATCACCTACAACTTCGCAAACCTTGACACCACCTTCGCCGCCGTGGCGGGACGATTCATGACTCCGCCCTGGTGGATCAAAATCGGCGTGCCTTCCTTGGCGTATGCAAAGTCCAAATACGCCTGACCTGTGATGAATCTCTGCCCATCAATCGCGCAGGAAGTGACAAAGCCAATGCGTTCGCCGTTTGCGTTGACCACGGGGTCGCCGTTGTGCGCC
>JBBSCM010000038.1:0-19033 GCA_038250295.1 Anaerolineales bacterium
AAGGCGGATTTCGTGGCGACTCCGACAGAAGGCGGAGTTACGATCTTTACCATTGGCTTGGGCGACTTGATCAGAGGCAGGGTCGACACCGATAACGGCGCAATTAAAGGCGACGATGATGCCGGAGAAAAACTTCTTCAATACATCGCCCTTACTGCGGGCGACACAGCTACTGTACAAGCCAACCATGGCGGCTACTACTTTTCCCCAGATCCAGCCGGGCTGGTCGCCATTTTTGATGCGATCGCCGAAAATCTATTCACCAGAATTTCCAAGTAAATCATTCGTGTTTTTCCATTTTTTATTTGCAAGGGTACAGCCATGAACAATCGTTTCATTAAAGAAGTTCAAAAATCGGCCTCCCGTAAGAAAGCGCAGGGCATGGTTGAATTCGCCCTGATCCTGCCGCTTCTGCTGGTACTCATACTGGGCGTGATCGAGTTTTCGCGCCTGATGTTTGCCTGGATCATCATTGAAAACTCCACGCGCTTCGGAATTCGTTACGCGACAACCGGTAATTACGATGTGACATACTGCGGCGGTGTTGGCAATTCAGACGGAGACTGCAAAGATAGCGACGCAGAAGTTGACGCGGCCCGCATCCCTTCCATCGAAGATGAGACCCGCAATATTATCATCGGATTTTTCTACGACGAATCATTCCCGCAATTGGACGAACATTATCTTAATATCACGGTTTGCTCTGGCGAGGACGGCCGCGCATTTACTCCGCCTCGCATGGGGCAGCCAGTATATGCCGAGTGCGCTCTTCCAGATGGAACGAGCAGCGAACATCCCGGTGCGCCCGGCCAGCGTGTGATCGTTGCCGCAGACTACAACTTTAGCTTCATGGTAATAGATGCCTTGGGACTCTTTAACGGTCCGAATTCACCTTTTGGGGCACAGCCGGGAATGATCCACCTTGCATCCTATCGCGAAGGCATTGTTGAACAATTCCGCGGCACCCGCGCCATCAACACGCCTTTCTCTTTTGTAGTCACCGTTCCAACCAACACCTATACGCCCACGCCCACATTTACACCGTCACCAACATTTACTGCTTCATCTACACCCACAGCTACTTTCACTCGTACACCCACCTTTACGCCTACAGCAATATCAACAGCCACCATCACATTGACGCCAACCATCACATTTACGCCCACGATTACTCGTACGCCAACCGTTACGCCTTTGCCTTCGTGTGCCAACATTTTGATCAATCGCACACGCTTTAATGGAGATAACTTCGAAGCTCGCGTTATTAACAACAACGTGGCCCCGGCCTTCCTGACCAACGCATCTTTGGTCTGGGATACATCCAAGGTGCCGCCCATGTACTTCAACTATGCCAATTTCAACGGCAATCAGTATTTTGATACAGACAGCACCACCTCACCTGTAAACGCGCCAGCCCCATCCATTCAGCTCAACGGCGGCGGAACATTGGCAACCTGGCTGGCAGATTTCAATAGTGAAACCTTTGTTGGCTCGTACACTGTTACCTTAACTTTCAACTTCCCGGGTTGGGGTACTTGCCCAGTGACTGGCAACGTAAATAACTTCACAGCCACACCCACGCTCACCAGGACGCCGACACGCACACCAACACGTACGCTGACACCGACGATTACGCGCACACCGACAATTACAAGCACGCCCACGCGTACGCTGACACCATCCAGAACGCCTACGCGGACAGCTACACTGCCATCTAATACGCCATCCAGGACGCCTACACGTACACCAACGTTTACGCCATCCAAAACGCCACCACCGACCAATACACGGACACCCACGCTAACACCGGGCATTGTTCCCACGATTCCCACGAAGACGCCGATTCCCACGAAGACGCCGACATCCTGCTTCGACTGTTAAGCAATATGTAAATATAAGAAAAAAAATCGCCAGCCCGCAAAAATGGGCTGGCGATTTTTTACGGTATAATCCGCCAATCAATAAAACTGGAGGTGAAACGGAAATTAAAGTCATTGGGAAAGACAGCGCATGGACTGTGACCACACTAAAAATTTATTTGGTCATAGTTGACGAGGACGAAGGTTCTCCATTACGAAATGGAGTTAAGCTTGATGGGGTTTCGATATGCCGCTGCGCGGCTACTCAACCACCACCAAGCGAAAATCGAACGATCAGCGGAAGCCTTCCGGGTACGCCATACCCGTCACATCTTTCCCTCCAAGGATAACTTTGCTCATAACACCACGCGAGTGATCGCCTGGTCAAAAGGCAATGGATGGCAAAATTCAATCATGTCATTGCGAGGGCGCCCTTCCCGAAGCAATCTCCCATCGATGATGAGATTGCTTCAGACGGGAGAGCGCCGTCTTCGCAACGACATAATCAATTCAAAAAATCGGAGGATCCCAACTATGTGTGGAATCGTCGGATATGTCGGCCCGCGTGATGCGGTGTCGATCATCCTCAATGGCCTGAAGAGGCTCGAGTACCGCGGCTATGATTCAGCTGGCGTCGCTGTTATTAACAGCAACCAGATCGAAGTCAGAAGAGACGCGGGAAAGTTGTCCCAATTAATTGACCTTGTCGGCAAATCCCCATTAACAGGCGCACCGGGCATCGGTCATACGCGCTGGGCAACTCACGGAGCGCCATCGGCGCGCAATGCTCATCCGCATGTCGGCAATTCAGGAAAAGTTGTTGTGGTGCATAACGGCATCGTGGAAAATTTCCTTGAGCTTAAAGATGAACTCACTGCTGAGGGAGTGAACTTTCTTTCAGATACCGATACCGAAACCATTGTGCATCTGGCGGAACATCATCAGGCTGCGGGGATGAATTTTGTGGAAGCCGCGCGGCGCACCTTCCAGCAAATAGACGGCGCGAACGTGGTGGTGCTATTGTCTGCAGATGAGCCAGATAAGATCGTAACCGCGCGGATTGGCAACGCGGGCGGTGTTGTGATCGGATTGGGCGAGAATGAAAACTTTATCGCCTCCGACATCCCCGCCATTTTGGAGCACACGCGCAAGGTTATCTTTTTGGAATCACGCCAAATGGCAATTGTGACTCGCGACAGTGTCCGCATTGAAACGCTGGAAGGCGTGGAAGTAAAACCTGAAATCCATACGATTGCATGGGATGCCGTTGCCGCAGAAAAAGGCGAATACCGCCACTTCATGCAAAAGGAGATCCATGAGCAGGTGCGCGCGTTGACCGACACACTCGCCGGGCGCGTCGATTTCAAAGAAGGGCGCATCCGCCTGCCTGAATTAAATCTCACGCCCGAGCTTGCGAAACGCATCCAGCGCATTTACATCACAGCTTGCGGCACGGCAGCTTATGCGGGCATGGTTGGCAAAACCCTGATCGAGAAGATCGCGCGCATTCCAGTGGAAGTGGTGATCGGTTCGGAATTCCGATACAGCGACCCGATCGTGGATGAAAACACTGTGGTTCTTGCGATCTCACAATCCGGCGAAACAGCCGACACATTAGCAGCCATGGAAGAAGGCCGACGCAAGGGCGGAATCATATGGAGTATTGTCAACGCGATCGGTTCCCAGGCTATGCGCGTCTCCGATGGATATATCGCGATGCAAACGGGTCCTGAGATCGGCGTGGCGTCTACGAAAGCTTTTACCGCGCCGCTCGTTGACCAGTATATGCTGGCGATCCTGCTCGCAGATTTGCGCGGTGTCATTGATGACAAGACTCGCAGGGCATGGGTAGCCGATTTACGTCTCGTTCCAGATCTGGCAGGTCGTGTCTTGGATACTGAATCAGAAATCGAGAAGGTAGCCCACGCATTAAAAGACATCAAAAGTTGTCTCTATTTGGGACGCGGCATCAATATGCCGATTGCCTATGAAGGCGCGCTCAAGCTCAAGGAAATTTCCTACATTCATGCAGAGGGTTATCCTGCGGGCGAAATGAAGCATGGCCCCATTGCTCTAATTGATGAGGAAATGCCTGTGCTTTGCATTGCTCCCAAAGACCCCTGGCACGAAAAAATGATCTCACAGATCCAGCAGGCAAAAGCCCGTGACGGCATCGTCATTGCCGTGGCGACTGAGGGCGATGAATTGATCCAGGGCATGGCCAACCACGTTTTGTGGGTTCCCGAAGCTCCATGGATGCTCTCCCCGGTAATCACCGTCCTGCCCTTGCAGTTGCTGGCCTATCACATCGCCGCCATCCGCGGGCTGGATGTGGACCAACCTAGAAATCTTGCCAAGAGCGTGACAGTGGAATAAAAAGTTTATTCCGTCATTGTGAGGGCGGTGCTCTTTCGCCCGAAGCAATCCCCTACAGTGTGACGGAGATTGCTTCGCCGCCGAAGTACAAAGGCGGCGTCTCGCAATGACGGACTTTTTTTACGGAGGAAAAACATGCGCCCAGATTGGGATTCTTATTTTCTAAAGATCGCCTACGCTGTATCAGAAAGAAGTACCTGTGACCGCGCCTTTGTGGGCTGCGTGCTTGTACTTGAAAAACGAATCCTCACAACAGGCTTCAACGGCTCTCCGGCCGGCCAGGGACATTGCGATGAAATTGGACATCTTCTGGTTGATGGACATTGCGTCCGCACCATTCACGCGGAGACAAATGCCATTATTCAGGCTGCATTACATGGAGTCTCCACCAAAGGGGCGATGTGCTACGTTACCCACCTGCCCTGTATCAATTGCACCAAGGTTCTGATCAACGCGGGGATTTCACGCATCGTTTACAGCACAGCCTATCGCACGGACGAGAACGCCATGAACTTTCTCAAAACCGCAAATATAGAGGTGGTGCAAAAAGAATTTACACTCAACAATTCGCAGGGGCGCCCCGCCCGGCAGTAGCCAGTCTGTCATGAAGGGCCGCCATTCCTTAATCCGCTTTTTCAAAGGACAACATGTATTTAAACATGGATGTCTCGCAATAAAAAATTCTATAACTCTTTCCCTCCTGAAAAGTCCCGCTTACATCCTCGGGGAAGACAAATTTTATTTTCCCTACGATAACGTAGTAAGCAGTACCGGCGCTTTCAGAATGAGACTCATCCAACCGAACTTTGCCTTCCGCTTTCTTCAACTCGGAGTTGGACAGGCGGTCTGCCCTTCGATACGCCAGAATTATGCTCAAAACGAGAATGCAGAAAACCACAAACACAATGCCTGCGAGTGAAATTAAAATGGACGGGTCTGTAAATAACATGGTGCGGTAACTTTCAATTGAAAGGAACATGCCCAAAATTAAACATAATCCCAAAATAAGGAAAAATGGGACGATCTTAAAGCCTGCCCATGACGATTTGCGAAAGCCGCCAGCCGTATTTTCTATAATTTCTCTTTGCTTTGGGGTAAAAAAACCGCGCTTGTTCGATTTCAAATCTTCATCAGTAAATTCAAACATCGCCAAAGAATTCATCACATCACCTCAACCTACTCGAAATATAAAAGGACAGAGTCCGCGTGCGGCTGCCTCACCTTTTGCAATTTGCAGAACCGGCCGCCCAAGCGCCTTCTCCAGCATAAGCGTATCTATTTTACATAGTTCGGGATGCCCATCAATCACCTTTGCGTACGGGCATCTTCCAAAGATTACCCGCGCGCCATCTGCAGCGGCTTCCCAACGGGCCTGATAATGCATCGAATTTAATCTTTCGACAAGCAGCGCAAGCCGTTTTGTGATGGGTAGATTTTCAAATGGACTCGAATCCAAAATGCGATTCGCAACCGCTTCGACATTTAATCTCGAACCTGCTTCCGTCAAAAGGGCATTCGCCAGCGCTGACAAATTATCTCCCAACGCGGCCTGCGACAACGAATACATTTTCTCCGGTCTGCCGCGTCCGCCGCGCTGATGAACCGAGGTGACCTCGAGGCGGCCGTCAGAAGTCAATATGCCAAGATGATGCCGCACATTAGGCGCAGACATTTTCAAGGCGCGCGCAATTTCCCGCGCAGAAGCGGCGCGAGTCTTTTTCAGGTGGGCAAGAACTTTTTGGCGGACAGTAATCATAGAGGAATGCGGACTTCAGTCCGCTCTTATTACGAAAAGCGAAGGGTGTGTTTCATTTCAGTGGAAACCGTCCCGAAGGTTGGCACAAACGACCAAATTTTCTCGACAAAACCTTCGGGACGTTCTTTTGTCAACTCATTTGAAACACACCCGTTTCATTTCAGTTGAAACCGTCCCGAAGGTTGGCACAAACGACCAAATTTTCTCGACAAAACCTTCGGGACGTTCTTCTTGTCAACTCATTTGAAACACACCCAAAAGCGGACTGAAGTCCGCGCTCCGAAAAAGCAGATTTGTCATCCATTAGCCGTGATTATACTCACTTCTTTATTTTTGCAAATATATTTTTGCATAATTCTGTTGACTATTCCCTGCCACCTGCTATAATTCGCGCTTGTGACTTCGATCCTGATTACCGCTAATCAATGACTCTTAATTGGGAATCCACCTATGCCATTGCTTTGGAGCTGCGCCGCCAGCACCCGCATGTAAACATCGAAGAAGTCTCGCTCCAACAAATTTATCAATGGACAATAGGACTTTCGGAATTTGAGGATGACCTCGCGCTTGTGAACGACGACATCCTTTATGCAATTTACCAAGATTGGTTCGAGGAGAATATTCATGGACTATGAAAAATTGAGTTTACCGAACTACGAAATTCCTAATGACATTCAGAATGCCGTAGCCATCACCACGCTTGACCGTTTGTATAACTGGGGCCGGCGTTCCTCTGTTTGGCCGCTGATGTTCGGGTTGGCCTGCTGCGCCATCGAGATGATCGCAGCGCAAACTGCCCGCTACGACATGGCGCGCTTCGGCATGGAAGTGATGCGCCCCACCCCGCGCCAGGCCGATATGATGCTGGTCTCGGGCACGGTCACCAAGAAAATGCTGCCTTCCATTATCCGCTTGTACAACCAAATGCCTGAGCCAAAATACGTTGTAGCCATGGGCGCCTGCGCCTCGAGCGGCGGTCCCTTCAAAGAGGGTTATAACGTCGTGGCTGGCATTGATAAATTTCTACCCGTCGATGTGTACATCCCCGGCTGCCCTCCGACTCCGCAGGCTTTGATCGCTGGTTTGATCAAACTTCAGGAGAAGATCGACAAAGAATCCATCAAGACCGTGCGCTGGTACAACAAGGAAAAAGTGGACGGCAATTATGTGCCGATGCCCATCCTCGGCCCTGACTTAATCGATGTGCGCCGCAATGCTGAAATTCGCGACATTGCCGCCACGAAGGCAGGTGGATAATGGCAACTGCGGTTCTTACTCAAACTGTCGATCTGGTTGCCCGTTTCCCCGGCATGGTCAGCGCTGATACACGTCCCGGCTTCACAGGTTTCATCGTCAACAAAGAGAATCTCGTGGAAGTGGCAGCCTCCCTGCGCGATGAATTTGGCTATGACCTGCTCACGGCTGTCACTGCCGTTGATTACATCGCCGAAAACAAAATGGAAGTGGTTTATCACGCCTACAAAACAACTGGCGGAGGCGGTCTGGCATTCAAAGTTCAGGTGGATCGCGTTGACCCCATTGAAGTTCCCTCGCTGGTCAATATTTGGGCGGGTGTCGATTTTCAGGAACGCGAGGCCTGGGACCTCTTCGGCATCAAATTCACGGGTCATCCTGACTTGCGCCGCATCTTAATGTGGGAAGGTTTTGAAGGCCACCCAATGCGCAAAGATTGGAAAGAGCCTTTTTTTGAAGAAGAAACAAAACCATTCAAGAGCCGCTGGCCTGAGGGCAAGCATACCTTTGCAGAACAAAAGAATCCCTTCCGCGATAACCTCAACTTTCCCAAAGATTTCGATCCTGAGAAATATGTAGTTGATAAGGAAGAAGATCTTTACCTGTCACTTGAACGCGACACGATGAAAGATATTGACGGCAACATGAAGACCGACCACATCGTGGTCAACATGGGTCCTCACCACCCATCTACGCATGGCGTGCTGCGTGTGGCTGTTCAATTGGATGGTGAAACCATTATTGGCCTCAAACCTGTGATGGGGTATTTACACCGCAATCACGACAAAATTGGCGAACGCAACACATACTTACAGAATATTCCATACACAGACAGGCTTGACTATTTCAACTCGATGAGCAATAACTTTGGCTATGTGACCACAGTTGAAAAGTTGATGAAAATTCCCGTGGCCGAACGCGCGGAATATATCCGCGTGATCATGGCTGAACTTACCCGTATTCAAAACCACCTCGTCTTTATCGGCATGTTGATGAATGATCTCGGCACCATGTATACGCCTTCACTCTACGCTTTTGAAGAACGCGAGTTAATTCTTGATATCTTCGAGGCGGTCTCGGGCGCGCGCATGATGTGCAACTACTTCCGTTTTGGCGGGGTGGTGCGCGACATTCCTGATGACGTACTACAAAAGATCAAGGATCTTGTTTTGGAGCGCATCCCAGCCAAGACAGATGAAATGGAACGTTTCCTCAACGACAATGAGATTCTGGGGGCGCGCTTGAAAGGCATCCACGTTTTGAACGCAGAGGATGCTGTCCGATATTCTGTTACAGGCCCTGTATTGCGCGCAGCCGGAGTGCCATATGATATTCGCCGAGCGGACCCATACAGCGTTTATGACCGCTTCGATTTTGATGTGGCTGTGCGTCACAACGGCGATATGATGGATAATTATCTCATCCGCTTTGATGAAATTCGGCAGTCTCTCAGAATTCTGGAACAGGCTATCAAGCAAATGCCCCAGGGACCGATCAACTCGCAGAAACCGGCATACCAGGTTAGGGTCCCGGCAGGTGAAGCGTACGGTCGCGTCGAGTCACCCAAAGGTGAGCTGGGATTCTATATCGTCTCGAACGGCAAACCGAATCCTTATCGCTATCACGTTCGCCCCGCATCATTCGTCAACTTAACTGCGATTGAGTCGATATGCATTGGGACAAAGATCGCGGATTTCGTTGCCCTGCTTGCCATGCTTGATATCGTCATGGGCGAGTTGGATCGCTAAGAGGAGAAATTACCTATGTATGGAAGTGGACTTCTAAAATCACTAAAAGTTACCTGGGATCGATTCTGGGTTACTTACACCGAGGATATTTCCTGGTGGCTGCGCGGCAAGAAACGCTACAATACACTCGAAGGTGTTGCGCATCGATCCAGCAAGGATACAAAAGGTATCTTCACGGTGCAATACCCTGAGGAGCAATTGCTTTTACCTGAAGAAGCACGCTACATTCCGTTTCTCGTTTTCAATGAAGGTGCAGATGGAAAAAAGGAAGTGCTCTGCACTTCGTGCGGAATTTGCGCAAAGGTTTGTCCGCCTCAATGCATTTGGATCGTAAGAAGTAACGATGCGGTGACGGGCCGGCCTGTTCCTGAACCAACCGAGTTTTATATTGACGCGGATATTTGCATGAACTGCGGATTCTGCGCGGAATATTGCCCGTTTGATGCGATCAAGATGGACCACGATTTCGACATCGCTTCCTATGGACGCAATATTTACAATATGGAGAAATTACTCAAGCCTTCTTCGTATTATCAAAGCATCCGCCCGCAGAATTTCAAGATCGAAGAGGAAGCTCGCAAAGCAAAGGAAGCTGCAAAGGCCGCAAAGGCTGCGACCGCTGCTTCTGCTCCCGCGTCTTAGCATGTCGTTGCGAGGGCGCTCTTGCTTTTGGCCCGAAGCAATCTCCTCATTGAGTTGGAGATTGCTTCGTCGGGAAGAACACCTTCCTCGCAACGACATCATATTATTTAATAGGTAAATTAAATGACACTTACAAAAGAATCCGTACTCGCGGCATTAAGCAAAGTGCAGGAACCTGATCTTCATCAGGATCTTGTCACACTTAATATGGTTAAGAATGTTGAGATCACAGGCGATAAAGTTTCGCTGACTGTCATGCTCACCACACCGGCCTGCCCTTTTCGAGCAAGAATTGAAAGAGAAGTAAAAGAGGCAATTATTGCGATAGGCGCAAAAGCCGTCGATCTCAAAATGGACTCGGATGTGCCCAATGATGGCCGTATGCGCGGACTGGTCAACATGCCGATTCGCAATGCCATCGCTGTCGGCTCGGGCAAAGGCGGAGTGGGCAAATCCACTGTCTCCGTAAATCTTGCCGTGGCGCTTGCACAGGCCGGTGCGCGAGTGGGTCTCATGGATGCAGACATTTACGGCCCCAACACACCCACCATGCTTGGCGTCGAAAAGCTTCCGCCTCCGAACGGACAACGACTCATTCCCGCAGAAGCCTACGGCATTAAATTAATCTCCATGGGACTGCTCGTCAAACCTGGCCAACCTCTCATTTGGCGCGGACCAATGCTTAACTCTGCCATTCGTCAATTTCTCGGTGACGTGGATTGGGGCGAACTGGATTACCTCATCGTTGACCTTCCTCCTGGCACGGGTGATGCATCTTTATCTTTGGCACAGGCCCTGCCATTAAGCGGCGCTGTCATTGTGACCTTGCCTCAACTCGTTTCGCTGGAAGATGCCAGCCGCGGCTTGAATATGTTCAAGCAATTGGAAGTTCCCATTTTGGGAGTCGTCGAAAACATGTCTTATTTGGATTTACCCGACGGTACCCGCATGGACTTGTTCGGTTCTGGCGGCGGCGAGAGTTTAGCACAAGCCACGGATACAACATTTCTTGGAAAAGTGCCGATAGATCAAAACGTCCGCATTGGCGGAGATACTGGCAAACCTATAGTTGTCTCTCATCCTGAGTCGGCTGTGGCAATTGCGTTACAAGAGATTTCACAGAAAATCGCGGCAAAAGTCAGCGTAGCGGCCTTGAGCGGAAAGAACGAGTTACCGATCAATATTGTGGAATAAAACAAGGATTAGGTAATCAGGAACTTACCAGTGAAATCCTTGCACAAAAAACAAGAATTTTCGCTAACCACGGAGACACAGAGGCACGGAGTTTTAAATTCTCTGTGTCTCCGTGGCTTATGACCCTGTGGGCAGTGGTTCAAGCCTTTTTGGTTTCGGCTTGTCCGAGTTAGGGATTAGGAAAGACCTGATGAGAGTAAATATCCATCAGGTCTTTTTGTTTTATTTTCTTCGATTTATTTATTAGACGTTATCGGTAATTAGAAAAAACGTCCCGAAGGTTGCTTTCAGACGCTCAAACCACTCGTAACAACCCTTCGGGACGGTGCTTATATGTTATTTCCGATAAAGTCTATTAAACGATATCCGCACTTGCAACCCATTGCCACCCAAGTTCTTTGCTTCAATCGTCCCACCCTGTGCTTCAATGAGCTGCCTGGCAATCGCAAGACCCAATCCCGTGCCGCCTGCGCTGCGCGCGCGGGATTTGTCTTTGCGCCAGAAACGGTCAAAGAGAAATGGCAGTTCTTCTTCCGAAACGCCAGGCCCATTGTCACTAACAATAAGTTTCACTTCGCTTGAAGTCTCTTCAAGCGTGAGCCATATTTTGCTGCCATCGGCGATGTAACGCAGCGAGTTGCCGATCAAGTTACCAATTACTTGTTCCATGCGCTGCGGGTCGAGCTGGACATTGAAATTGCCGCTGCCCCTTTCGACTGACAGTGAAATATTTTTTTCCTGTGCTTGCGCGGAGAACATATCAATTGTATGCTGGCACAGTTGACCAAGGTCAACGGGTTTTTTCTCGAAGTGCAGTTGACGTGTCTCGGCAAGGGTCAACAGGCGCAGGTCATCCACGAGGCGTTCGAGAAGATAGGTTTGTTCGAGGGCAAGGGGGACTTGTCCACTATCGGCGGTGTAGATGCCATCCACAATCCCTTCGAGGCGGCCGCGAATGACAGAGAGCGGCGTGCGTAACTCATGGGCGATATCGGCGAACATCTCGCGGCGTTCACGGTCATTGCGTTCGAGAGAGGATGCCATTTCGTTGAAACTGTCAGAAAGGCTGCGCATGTCCTGCGGGCCTTCGCTTGAAATCCGCGTGCCGAGCTTGCCATTGGTCACTTCACGAGCGGCATAGATCACATCTGCCAGCGGATTGACGAAGCGGCGCACCAGCAAGGTGGCGACGATGATAAGGAAAAAAGCAAGCAGAAAGGATATCGCGCCAACGGGCAGGATGATCGCGCGCGCAAAGTTAATGCGCGATGTGAGGGAAAGCGATGTAATCACCAGCCAGCCAATTCTTTCACCATTCGCTTCCAGGGTTAATGCAAAATCGCTGGATTGAATCTCGTAGCTGGAACCAACCATCGAAACAGAATCAGGATCACGGTCAAGAACGACACGCTGGTCTTTATCCAATAGAATTGCGCTTAAGGAATTTAATTCATCGATCGATTCAAAGACTGGGTCAATTCCATCCCAACTGCCGTGACCCATGTAATACCCTTGAAGCACACTGGTGAAAGGCGGAGAGACGGGCGGGTTTTGTGAGGCGAAAAAATAGATCACAACGAAAAGAAAGAAAAACAAGGATAAAAATAAAACGAATACAAACGCCCGAACCAGCAGGCTTAATAAACGATTGCGAATTTCGCGGACAGATGAATACATGTCAATCCTCAAATTTATAGCCCACGCCGTGTACAGTGACGATCAACTCGGCTGGCTCCAGTTTTCGGCGCAGGTTGCGGATGTGGGAATCGATGGCGCGTTCCAGGCTCTCAAAGGTGACGCCGTGTGTGGCGGTAAGCAATTGCGCGCGTGAAAAAATTCGGCCAGGCTGACTCATGAGCGTGGCGAGAATCTCGAATTCAGTAGATGTAAGCGGAATGGTTTTATCGGACAGGTGGATTTCGTAATGTGCGCGATCCAATTCAACATTGCCAGCGCGGATCACATCGCTATCAGGAGCATTGGTGACACGCCGCAGGACAACACGGATACGAGCCACCAACTCGCGCGGACTGAAAGGCTTGGTGATGTAATCATCCGCGCCAAGTTCGAGGCCGATAAGTTTGTCGGTCTCTTCCACGCGGGCGGTAAGCATGATGATCGGCACATCACTTTCGCGGCGAATGGTTCGGCAGACATCCAGCCCGTCCATTTCGGGCATCATCAAATCGAGCACGATCAGGTCTGGCTTTTCACGGCGCGCAACGGAAAGTCCCTGCACGCCGTTGCTGGCAGTGACGGTGTCGTAACCCGCCGCCTTGAGATAATCTCGGCAGATTTCCACGATCTGGGGTTCATCATCTACGATGAGGATTTTCTTGGGCATGAGACCTTTTTACCACAAAGAAGCACAAAGGTGTACGAAGGAAAAGGTTAAAATCTTTGTGACACTTCGCGGCTATTATTTTATTCGTAGCGCAATGCCACCATCGGGTGCAGGCTTGCGGCACGGAATGCAGGATACAGGCCGAAGAAGATTCCGATCGCCAGAGCAAAGAAGAAGGCCAGTAAAATCGAATCCATGGTGATGACGGAATTGATCAAGCCAGTCACGCTGAAGGCGAGTGCAATGCCTACGCCGAGTAAAATGCCAACCAAACCGCCGAGTAGACTCAATGTAACGGTTTCGATCAGGAATTGTGTGAGGATCTGATTTTTCGTTGCGCCGACCGCTTTTCGCAGGCCGATCTCTTTGGTGCGCTCGGTGACAGAGACGAGCATGATATTCATGATGCCAATGCCGCCCACAAGCAGGGATATCCCAGCGATTGCGCCGAGGAAAATGGTAAGCGTTTGCGTGACGGTATTCAGTGTTTCGAGCGTGTCGGCTTGACTCATCACATTGAAGTCAATTTCTTCGGCAGGCTTTAATTCGTGTGCGCGGCGAAGGATATACTCCGCCTGTGCGGAAACAGCATCCATATTATCAGAGGATGTGACAGAAATCAAAATGCTGTTGACAGTCTTTTTACCGTTGTGATTCGCAGTGTCGCCAAATAGTTTGGCGTAGCCTGTTTCGAGCGGAATGTAAATAGTGTCATCTGGAGAGCCAATGGAAGAGCCTTCCAATTCCAGCAAGCCCACCACTTCAAATTTTACGCCGTTGATGGACACAGTCTGCCCGATGGGAGAGACTGCGCCGAAGAGATCATCCGCGACATTGGAGCCAAGCACCGCCACCCGTGATTGCGATTTATTGTCGCCGTCGGTGATGAAGCGTCCGTCCATTACAGTGAACGAGCGGGCTTGCGCGTGATCTTCCATTACAGCGGAGACCGGAGAGGTAAAACTTTCGTCTCCAAACTTGACTGTGTAGCTGGATTGATACAACGGCACAATGGATGTGATCTCGCCAGTCAAGGTGCGTTCCAGCAATTCGAAATCAGAGTAATACAGATAACTTGCCTGTTGGGATTGACCCAAACCAGGCATGGCGGTTTGCTGTCTGCCTGGAGAAATGGTAAGCAGGTTCGAGCCGCCGCTCTGGATTGAATCTGTGATACTGGCGGTAGCGCCATTGCCAATGGAAAGCAAAGCCACCACAGTTGCCACGCCGATCACGATACCCAATATCGTCAATACGGAACGCATTTTGTTAGCGCGCAAGGCGCGCAATGCAATTTTGAAATTTTCTGAAAATAACATGATTGCTCACTAATCTCCAATTACAAATCTTCTCTCGCCGCGCCAGCCTTGATCGGGTTGCGGTTAACTTCATCTGAAACGATCTTTCCGTCGGAAATCTTAATGATCCGCTCGGTATGACGCGCCACGTATGAGTCATGTGTGACCAGGATCACGGTCTGACCGTTTTCCTTATGCAGGCGCTGGAACAGATCCATGATCTCCACACCCGTCTTGCTGTCCAATGCGCCTGTTGGCTCATCAGCGAGCAGAATGTTGGGCTCGTTGACAATCGCGCGCGCAATAGCCACACGCTGCTGCTGTCCGCCCGAAAGTTCGTTCGGCGCATGATGAGTACGATCCCCCAAGCCCACAATCTCCAACGCTTTTCTTGCGCGTTCTTCACGTTCCCTGCCTGAATAGCCCGCGTAGGTTAATGGCAGCATCACGTTTTCCAAGGCGCTTGTCCGCGCCAGCAGATTGAATTGCTGAAACACAAAACCGATCTTTCGTCCGCGTACTTCGGCAAGTTTTGTTTCATCCAATGTTTCAACCGCCACACCATCAAGCGAGTATTTTCCACTGGACGGCACATCCAAACAGCCGATGATCGACATCAACGTGCTCTTGCCCGAACCTGAAGGTCCCATGATGGCGATCATCTCACCTTTGTTGATGGTGAAACTCGCGCCATCAAGAGCGCGTACTTCGTTATCGCCCATCTGATACACCTTGGTTAGTTCTTCGGCCTGGATCATTATTCCCCTCCAGCAAACGGATTCGGAGGAGTAAAGCCTCCATCGCGGGCAACGATCTCCAGCGACTCCCCTTCCTGCAAATCCCCTGTGACAACCACAAGGTCGCCTACGATCACGCCGCCAACCACATCCACACGCACCGAAGCGCCGCTCCGCACAGCCCACACAAATTCACCCTGGCTGTCATTTTGGATCGCTACGATCGGCACGGCCAATGCGGCTTGAGTATTGCTGACCTTGATGATCACATTCGCAGTGGAACCCAGCGGCAGGAAAACATTCTTCACCGAGTCCAGATCAATGCGGACTGTGTACTTCACCAAACCACCAACCACTTCGCCAACGGGATTGACCGAAACGACTGAACCTGTCAGTGTGACGTTGGGCACCGCATCCAACGTGACCTCTGCCTGCTGCCCCACTTTGACATTCGCCACATCTGATTCATCCACCTGCGCTTCCACGTACAGGTGATCCATATCCGCCAGGTTAACTGAGAGTTCGCCCGTATCTACCGAATCGCCAACGAGGTTGTCCACTGAAAGGATCTGACCATCGAACGGGGCAATGATGCTCAACTGGTTGACGGTGGCTTGCGCAGCATCCACTTTGGCTTGGGCAGCGAGGACATCGCTGGCATTCGGCCCATCCTTGAGGCGATCAAAGGTACGCTGTAATTCTTCTAATTGTGCTTTTTTCAAATCAAGATCATTTTCTGCTTCAACCAGCCAATCCTCAGGGGCAGGCCCCTTGAACTCCTTCGTCTTGTAAACATACTGATAACCTCTTCGCGTTTGTTGAAGAATTACGCGAGTCTCGCTCTGGTAAATCTTCTTATCATTTTGCAAATATTCCAGATAGGAAACGGCATCATCATATGCTTCCTGAGCATCTTTCACATCGACCACTGTCTGCGCCAGGTCGATGTTCGAGTAAAGTAAATCATCCAGATCTTTTTGAGCAGTTATCAGGTCCGCTTGAGCCGAGACGATGTTGGCAGATGTGCTCGAGGGCTGCAAAGTAACCAGGACATCGCCTGCTTTCACAAAGTCACCGGCCTGAATATTCACAGACTCCACTACACCGCTGGTCTTCCAATCCAGCCTGGCGAAGGGCTGGGCTTCTAATGAGCCTGATGCTTCTATCATTTCAGCTACATCAAGCGATGAGACTTTAGCTTCTGTGGCTGCTGCCGCATTACTGTTACCCGCAGATAAAAATCCAAGACTAACTAAAGCTAGCACAACCATGGCCACAATCGCCATGACCCAATTCCTGGCTTTCTTATCTTTAAATAGATTCAAAATCGACTTCATTTTTGTACTCCTTGTACCAAGTTTCTCCAAAGATACTAGCAGCATGTGTAGAAATTGTGCAGAAACGCAGGATGGTTGTGGAGGGATGGGTACGGTATAATTCAACCCATGCAAACAAACATTATCGGTGTCCGATTTACGAAAATAGGCAAAATCTACCACTTTGACTCCACAACTCTTCCCGATGTAAAAAGAGGCGAGCATGTCATTGTGGATACAGCACGCGGCAAACATCTCGGTGAAGTTGTCCAGGTTCTGGAGGAGACTCCCGCCCAGCCAGAAGGCGGATGGAAAGCTGTGGAGCGACGCGCGACCCCGCGCGATCTGTTGCTCCAGCAATCCTGGCAGTCCAAGCAAACCGAAGCCATGATCAACTGCCGCGCCCGCGCCTCCGAGCTTCGCCTAAAAGAAGTCAAGATCGTCACAGCAGAATATAACTATGACGGCTCGCGTCTCGCCTTCCTGTTCAGCACAGAGAGCGAAGAAAAAGTGGACCTCAAGTCGCTCAAAAAGGATATGCAGCAGATTTACCCAACCACGCATATCGAGATGCGTCAGATCGGTCCGCGTGATGTAGCCAAATTTCTGGGCGGCATGGGCGCCTGCGGAATTGAAACCCGCTGCTGCTCCCAATTCCTGACAGACTTCTCCCCCATCTCCATCAAAATGGCGAAGGAACAGGGCATCTCGCTCACGCCCAATGAAATCACAGGCATGTGCGGACGTTTACGCTGCTGCCTCATCTACGAATACGAACAATACGTGGAAGCCCGCAAGACTCTCCCCAAGCGCAACAAACGCGTGGTCACTCCCAAAGGCGAAGGCAAAGTCATTGACTTGATCCCCATGAGCGATAAAGTTGTCGTGCTGATCGAAAGCGGCACAGACCGTCCACAGCACATGACATTCTCACGCGAAGAAATTGAACCGTGGGACGAACTCGAAACCCTGCGTCGCAAGGCCGCCGCCCCATGTGACCGTCACGAAGGCGGCGGATGCACCTGCGGCAAAGCTGCAAAAAAGAACAATGACCGAAACAATTGATCATTGGAAAACTCCTCAAAAAATTCTGGTTATTCTGGCTCATCCCGATGACCCAGAATTTTTTTGTGGCGGAACACTCGCCCGCTGGGCACGCGCTGGACATCAGATCACATATGTACTTTTGACCTGCGGCGATAAGGGATTCAACATCGCCACACATCCAGATATGACCCCAGAAAAGTTATGCGGATTAAGACACGTGGAACAAAACAACGCCGCGAAAGTTATTGGCGCAAGCGCGGTTCATTTTCTGGACTTTGCGGATGGGTACCTCGTCCCAGACTTGAATCTACGCCGGGACATTGTCCGCGAGATCCGCAGGCACAAGCCGGATATTCTCGTCACCTGCGACCCTCAAAATCTATTCGCGCTCTACGGCATCAACCACCCCGATCACCGCGCCTGCGGACAGGTTGTTCTCGACGCAGTCTTCCCTGCTGTAGATAATATTGCTTATTTCCCCGATCTGCTTGCGCAAGGCTTTCAGCCGCACATGCCAAAAGAAGTGTGGTGCTCGCTGACCAATCAGCCTAATACAACAATAGATGTCACTGATACATGGGATATAAAGATGAAAGCCATCCTCGAACATAAAACACAAGTACAGGATACCGAGAAACTCATCGAACGCTTTAAGTCCCGCCGCGCCGAAGACAGCACAGACGAGAATCCGCGTTATGAAGAGAAGTTTAGGGTTGTGAAGTATACGTAATCTCCTCGCTGAGCGAAGTGAGGACAGTTCTACCGTCCGAACGCAGTCGAAGCGCAAGTGACTTGGAAAAATTAAACTTTACATGAAAATGCCCTTCGACTATGGGCTTCGGCGAACACTCAGTCCTCCGCTCAGGACGGATGTATTATTATGAACATCATCAACGTCGGTTACGACTCAACGAATTATTATCTGCTCAAAATCAAAAACGGAAAGTTTTTGGTGGATAGCGGCTTTCCGGGCACACTCCCAAAATTATCAGCCGAACTTAAACGAAAAGGTTGTGCGCTGGGTGAAATAAAATATTTTCTGCCCACGCACTATCATCCAGACCATGCAGGGCTTGCACAGGAGCTAAAAAATCAAGGGGTGAAACTAATCGTGCTGGAACAACAAGTCAAATTTATTCCACTCTTCACTGAGTTCTTCAAAACAAAGAAATATTCTTATCAAGAAATAAAACTGAATGACAACCTTAATCTTAAGTGCGAGGACAGCCGAAAATTCCTGGCTAGCCTGGGAATTAATGGCGAGATCATCCATACACCCGGTCACAGCGAAGACAGTGTCACTTTGATCGTTGATGAAGGATTCGCCTTCACTGGAGATTTGCATCCTGTATTCGTTCTCCCTGAAGAAGATATGGTTTCAAGGCAAAGCTGGGACAAAATTTATCAACATAAGATCACGAGAGTATTCCCTGGACATGGAGGATGAGTTGGAATCAACCTG
>JBBSCM010000039.1:0-18939 GCA_038250295.1 Anaerolineales bacterium
ATTGTCGGCGAGAGGGGTGCGGGAGAGGAGAGTGTAAAGCGTGTTGCGTGGTGCGTGTTCCGTTTGCGTGGTGCGTGTATCGTGTTCTGTTTGCGTGATGCGTGTTGCGTGTTCTGTTTGCGTGGTGCGTGTATCGTGTTCCGTTTGCGTGGTGCGTGTTGCGTGTTCCGTTTGCGTGGTGCGTGTATCGTGTTCTGTTTGCGTGATGCGTGTTGCGTGTTCCGTTTGCGTGGTGCGTGTTGCGTGTTCCGTTTGCGTGATGCGTGTTGCGTGTTCCGTTTTTGGGAGGGTTATGGATTGGAGAATATGATTTTTTTCGCCTGGAAGCCACGTGAGTTTGATAAGTCCGTTTGATTCGAGTTGGGTTAATTGTCCGTTGGCGATGAGACGGGGGGTTGGGTCGGTCTGAGAAAAATAATGTGGGAGGGGAATATTGACGAGAATAATTTTTATGGAGCGTGTTGTGTGTTGCGTCCACTCCGCTTCGCTACGGGATGATATGTTGCGTGTTCCGTTTGTGTGTTGCGTGGCGTGTATTACGTTGTACGTCCCTTCGGCTTCGCTCAGAGCGAGATTGCGTGATGGACGGCGTTCGAGAATATCAAGCAACGCGTTAAGAATAAGCGCTACATCAGGCGAAGGAATAAAAGATACTTCCATCTTTCACTCATCCCACGCAACACGGAAACAAGTAAACACGTAGACAGGTAAATACGGAACACGTACCACGCAACACTGATGACTGATAACTAATCATTGCTCACTGACTCTCCAACTTCTCAATCATCTCACTCTTGTCAATCTCAATCACGAACGAATGATTATCTTTTCGCACGACAGTGCAGACGCTATCCACGTACGGCAATAGCGAGCCAGATTTGTCGGGCGGAGTGGCGAGCAGAACTTGCAACCCCGCTTCACGCATGAAGTGCAGAGCAGATGCCGTGCGGGCAGTGTCCATTTTGCCGAAGGCTTCGTCGAAGAGCGCGAGACGAATCGTGTCGGAGGGGCGCGCTTGATTGAGGCGATAGGCTTGCGCGAACGACGCCGCCATTGCGACATAAAATGGCGTGGTGGTTTCGCCGCCTGATTTCTTGGCATTGATTTGACTCAGTAGCGCGCGGTCGCCATTCGGATAATGAATGCGAATATCATATTGCAGGTAATTTCGATAATCCTGTAGTTCGCGCAGTTCGGCGTTTTCGTCATCGTGCGCGCTGGTGAGCCGCTCGAAGAGCAAGTCCCAGCCCTGCTGGTGTTTCTGGCGAAAGTCAGAATCGAAAAGCGAATCGCCCATCACTTGCTGGCTGTCCATCACCATATCAAAGACCTGGCGCAACGCAGACGCGGGCTGATTAATAAATTCAAAACGTTCGCCGCCGAAGCGCAGGTTGGCAAGCGTGTTATTTAAAAATGATAACTGCTGACGCGCGTCTTCGATTTGTTCGCGCAGACGATGAATGAAGTTTTCAACCAACTCTTGTTCAGCGAGTCCGCGCTGGTGAGCGATTTGGGTTTCGTAGTTGGGGAGTTCGGAGTTGATGAGTTTGTCGCGTTCGGATGTGTAGCGTGTTGCGTGGTCTGTGTCGTCGGTTCCAAAATCATATTTTATAGAGTAGGTTTGCTTGGCTTCGCGCAGGCGGTCACGCGAACGTTGCTCGGCGGTTTGGTAATCATTTTCGTAGCGGCTGGCGTTTTGCAGAATCACTTCGAGCGGCTGGCGTTCGCGGCGGCGTTCATATTCTTTTTGGATTTCGGATTTTGTCTCCTCATCCGCATTCTCCTGGATGATAAAAGACTCGGCGCTTTGGATGGACTCGTCTGCGCTTCTTTCCAAGCCTGGAATTGATTCCGTTTCGATTTGCTTTATCTTCTCTTCGAGATTTCCCAGTTTCCGCTCGGCGGCGTTGACTTCCGTTTGCAACTGGTCACGCTCGCGCTGATATTTTTCCGCGTCGGCTTTGAGGGTTTCGACGGTGAGCAAGTCTAGTTGTTCCAATTCTTTGGTGAGTGCAGCGTGTTGCGTGTTGCGTTCGGGTAGGATGGCGATGGCTTCGAGGGCGTGTTCGAGTTCGATGAGCGGGCGGATTTTGTCGCGGGTGAGGGCGAGTCGTTCGCGCAGGGCGGCTTCGCGTTTGTTGAGTTGAGTCAGTTCGCTGGCAATTTCTTTGATACGAGTCTCGCGTTGTTCAATTTGACGCGGCGCGGCGCGTTCGCCGATGAACCAGCGTTTGTAGACCTGCGGGTTGAGGTGGCTGTCGGTGAAGTTGCGGCGTACGAAACATTCTTGCGTGACGGCAGTGCGGTGGTTGCGGAGTTGTTCGATGGTTTCACATTTGGTGTAGTTGCCGAGGAGCAGGTTGACGTAGGCGCGGGCGGAGGGGTGGTCAGTGGAGACTTCGGAAGAAAGCGTTGCGTGTTGCGTGTTGCGTGTTCCGTTTTTATCTGTATACGTGTCTACCTGTGTACGTGTCTCCGTGTTGCGTGGTGCGTGTTCCGTTTTGCTTTGCAAAATAGATTCTGTATCCAACAATGTTGCGCCGTGAATCGTGTCTTTGTGTTTGCGGTAGAGTTGCATGGCGGCGTCGTAGTGGGCGGGCGGGACGAGCAGGGTAAAGCGATTGAATCCGAGCAAGCCTTCGACGGCGTTTTGCCATTCGGGATTGGGGATTTGGAGAACGTCGCAGAGGTAGACGACTTCATCTGCGGCGAGTCCAAGTTCGGCGCGCAGGATGCGGCGCAGGCGGGCGGCGTTGGGAGATTCGGCTTCGTAACTGGTTTCGCGGTCACCTGTGCGGAGTTTGTGGATTTCGTTGTCGAGTTTTTCGGCTTCGGTTTTGAGTTGAGATGCTTGTTCGGTGAGGAGGTTTTGTTCGCGGGAATAAATTTCACCTAGAGAAGTCAGGGCTTCCTGCGTGTTGCGTGTTCCGTATTCCGTTTTTTGGGATTCTTTTTCTGCGATGAAGGTTGTGAGGGCGGACGGGACTTCGAGTTTGTCGGCGGTGAGCAGTTTTTTTAGTTTTTTGGCGTCGGTGAGTTCGGCGGCGAGGGAAGCGTTGAAGTCGGTTTGGCGCTGGGTGAGGAGAGTCTGCTCGATGGTGAGTGCGGCAATTTTTTCGCGCAGTTCTTTTTCGCGTTGGGCGGTTTGGTCGGTGTGGAGCGCGATCTCAGCGTCGGTCAATGCCGATTGTGAAAAACGCAGGCTTCGGCTGAGTTCGTCGCGCTGAATTTCGTCACGCTGAAAATCCAGTTTGGCGGAGTCCAGTTCGAGGCGGCGCGATTTCAAGTCATCCAGAAAAACATCCGCTTGGGCGCGGCGGGCAACATAAGTGTTGGTGACGCGGCGACGGCGATTGGCGAGACGTTCCTTGTCGAGGTCTTCGATGCGGGTGAGGGAGTCAATGCGCTCGCGCACATCGGCGGCGAGGGATTCAAAATGGCGCAGGGTTTCGAGTTGGGCTTGCAGAGTTTTTACGTCAAGCAGATTTTCATCGAGCAAATAATTATGAACGAAAGAACGGATATCGGTCAGCGGACTGAAGGCAAGTCCTTTGACGATTTTGGCGGGAAAAGTATCCTTGAGTTGACCGAGGCGGTTGAGCAAGTGAACGCGGTAATCTTCGAGGCGGGTGAAGACGCGGGCATTGGCGGTGGGCGGCAGGGCAAAGTTTTCGAGGTGACGTTTGAAGGCGCGCGTGTCGAAGAGTTGACCAGGAGCTTTGAAGAACCAGTTGTCGTTGAGCGTGGAATTGTGGACGATGAAATATGCGACATCGGGGTTGCGCCCATCTTCGTAGGCGTCAATGACTGCGCCGTGCGCGAAAGATGTGCCGTCGGGATTCTTGAATTCGAGGGCAACCACACCCGTCGCGTCGCCGCGCAAGTAACGCTGGGCTTCGGTGCCGAGTTCGCCGCGCACGTAACTGGCGAGAGTCCGCTTGCCGCCCGCGAGCGCGGCTTGGTTGAATCTCACATCACGCTGTCCGCCGACAAGGGCAAACTGCACGGCGTCGAGCACAGTTGATTTGCCCGCGCCGTTGATGCCGATGAAGTAGGTGGTTCCCTGGCAGTTGATGATGGTGTTTTCGAAGAGATGCCAGTTGAGGAGGCGGATGCGGGTGAGGAGTTTCATGGTTTTTCCAGAGTGAGGTGTGTGGTGAAAACGTGTTGCGTTTTGGTAATGGTGAAGCGTGGTGCGTGTTGCGTGGTGCGTGTTGCGTGGTGCGTGTTGCGTTGGATGTGAAAAAACGGAACATGCAACACGCTATATCATTAGTTATTCAGCAAATGGTATATTTTCGAGAAGGGAATCCAGTGTGTAAGGTTGGTATTCCGCTTGTTCTTCGGAGATTTTTTTGCCGCGAAATTCGGGGACCATTTTGAGAAGCGGGCGGATGATTTGGACGAGCAGGCGGATACGATGCAGGGCGACTTCGTTTCCGAGAACGTGACGGGCTTTGAAGTACCAGTCACGGGCTTCACGGGCAGAGCCGAGGGAGTATTCGTAGAAGCGCGCCTGGTCTTTTTTGGATGCTTTGCTATAACCTTCGGCAATATTGGCGCTGATGCTTCCGACCGCGCTGTAGAGTTGGTCGCTGAGTTTGAACATGCGCGGGTCTTGAATCAGTTTGCCGACATCAAACCACGCGATATCACCGATGAACAAACCGAGACGATATACTTCCATGCGCCAGAGAGGGTCATTGGTGATTTCGGGAAAGACAGTCGGAATCCATTCGGTGTAGTTCATGGGATTATCCTTTTGAAGTTTTGGTTGATGGTGAAACGTGTTTCGTGTTGCGTGTTCCGTTGGGTGATTGAGGGGCGTGGTGCGTGTTCCGTTGGGTGAGTGAGGGGCAAGTTGACTTCCTTTGGCAGGGTCACATTTTGGAAGAGCCTTCGCGGTCACGCAAGTATAACGGAACACGCAACACGCTACAAAACTTATCACTCTTCATCATTCTCAACCTCAACATCCCCCGCCCGATACTTCCTCAACCATGCTTCCAGTTCGGTGGCAGATTGGATGGGGAGGATCAGGCGCACGGAGCCGCGCAGGCGCAGGCGAGCTTCGGCATCGCGCACGTCTATGTTGCGCCCGTCAATTGTTTCGATCAAGCCGATGGAGCGCAGGCGGCGCAGGAGGGTTTCGTATTGTCCCATGCCGAGGTCGCGTTCCTTGCCTGTAATGGTGCGATATTCTTCGCGGACTTCTCCAATAGTGACAACAGGGTCGTTGGCAAGGCTGATGTGTTCGGTTTTGTCTTCATATAGTTTGCGGAGAACAACGATCATTAATGACTCGTCCAGTTTGTAGCGGGCACGGCTGTAACTGTATTCAGAGACGACTTGAAAGATACGGTGATAGTCATCGTGCAGGAGGTTGAAGCCTGTTAACTCTAAAACGCTTTCAAACACGGCGCGATGGCGATGGACAAAGTAATAATCGTCCTTGTCGCCTTCCACATCCTGATAAAGAAAGGTTTGTCCGAGCAGACGGTTGACGATGCGCGGGAAGTCGCGGCGGGATTTTTCGGGGATGTCGGTGAGGAGGGTTTCTTGGATGGTCATTGTTGGCTTCCAAAATTGGGTTGAGTGAGGAGCGTGTTGCGTGGTGCGTGGTGCGTGGTGCGTGGTGCGTGGTGCGTGGTGCGTTGAGTGGGTGGAAAACGGAACACGCTACACGAGTCAGAGCTTAATCAAATCGAAGGGAACAACTCGATACGAGCCAATTTGAACAGGGACACCATTTGTTAATTCAATCCCATAACTCACTTCGGGATGATGGGCGTAGGCGATGATGGTGGTCAGCCAGTGCAGGTCTTCGCGCACGGGGATTTCGGTAATGGGCAGGCGTTTGTGTCCGTTGAAAAAACCGAGCACTTTGCGATTAACTTTTTCGGGCGAGAAGGCTTGGGTCACATCTTGCATGGTCAAGGCGTGGAGGGCGGCGAAGTCTTCGGGATGAAGAACAGGGACAATGATGGAATCGGGGGTGAAAGGTGCGCGGCGCTGGGGCATGGTGTAGAAACTTCGCAGGTCGGGGACTCGGACTGATTGTTGTGTGTTGCGTGGTGCGTTTTCAGGGAGTTCGGTCAGCCCATCGGCTTGCAAGGCAGATAGATTTTGCGCGAGCGAAACGAGAAGGTCTTTGAAACTGCCATCGGCATTGCCCAGCTTATAACGAATTTGGCGGAACGAGGTGCGGAGATATTGCGCGTGGCGTTGGTCAATGTCGGCGAGGAGCGGGTCGAGTCCATCAAGTTGGTGAACGATAAATAATAAGGACTGTGTGATTTCATGTTCCGCCTGCGCGGGCGAGAGACGGCTTTGTGCGGCGAGTTCCTCGGCGGTGCGGGAAATCCAATCATCGTCCACCAGCCATTCCTGGATTTGGTTAATAATATCGCGGCGATAACGCGAAACATGGTCGGATGTTTTCAGGGCATGATAAGCAGGTCCAAGTGTTTGGGTGTAATCGTCAAATTGCAGGCGCAACAAGCTGGCAACATCCATTTGTTTTGTGGCGCGTTCCACGTAGCGGCGGATGTTTTGATTCAGTTCGTTGAGTCCGCGCACAACCTGGCGCACATTTTCATACGTCTGTGAAACGGCGAGTGTGGCAGAAAAATCCTTGTGCGTATGAGCAGATGTAATCAATTGATGCGCGGCATACAGTTGCCCCTTGAACTCGCGCGGCTTTTGCTCTTGAATGGAACGCAACGCCTCCAGCAATGTGAATGCGTAATCGGGCAGGATGATGGTCTCGGAATAATCGGCGTGCTGCTCGCGCTCAATCCAACCTGATTCGGCGAGACGACGAATTAGATAGGATGCGTACGTCTGCTCGGGCTTGGGATTCGCTGTCGCTGGCGGATCAACCTCCGCCGCAGCCTGATTCGCCATGTCAACCTTAATCTCATCTTCGGCATTCGCGCCCGCGTCCCGCAGATAATCCATTACCTCAGCGATGACAACTTCGCGCGCCAATCCAAAACGATTAAATTCAGCGAGACTGTAAATGCGAATCAGGATCGCCATGTAATGCCGCTGGAGACTGGCAAAGCCCTGCGTGGTGAAAATATTGAAAAGGTTGGAGGGGAGGATGTCAAATGGATTCGGCACGTTCAGACTCCCAAACAAGAATATCCTGTGGCTGGCAGTTGAGCGCGGCGCACAGACGGGCGAGGGCTTCGAGGTCTACATGACGCGCCGCACCTGAATCGAGGCGATAAACGAAATCCTTCGGCACGCCTGCGCGTTCTGCCAATTTACGCGGCGAGACGCGTTCGCCCGTTTCAGCCTGTTGTTTGCCGAGGAGAATGGTAATGCGACCCGAGGTGGAGAGTTTCGTATTCATTAGAATATCTGTTCTAATTTTACGGGCAGACGAATGTTTTGTCAAGAGGTTTGGCGATGAAATGGGACAGGTGTAAAATCATTCAAGAGGAATATCCACCATGAGCATTCAGTTGACTGAAGAAATCATTTGCGGCAGGGCGAACGACCAGAGCTATCAAAAGGGACGCGAGTATTATCGTTCTGGAGCCATTTACAATCCATCGTTGCAGTCCACGGATGGAAGCATGGTACTGACCGCACAGTGCGAGGGAAGTACCGCTCCATCGTATCGCCTGCGCGCGGAGTTGGACGCGGGCGGCGTGCGTTCGGCTTCCTGTACCTGTTTGTATGATTGGGGCGGCGATTGTAAACATATCGTTGCGTTGCTATTGCTGTATCTTCATAAGCAGGATGAATTTTCGGAACAGAAGAGCGTGATGGATTTGCTGGCTGGTATGGAGAAGGATTCTCTGGTGGCGTTGGTCACTCGTCTCGTAGAAAAAAATTCCGACCTGTATGATGAAATTGAAATGGCGATTCCATTGGTGAATGTTGGGGAATCAAAATCATCACCCGCAAAAGGGAAACGCCAGACTCAGGTATCCGAGCAGACTTATCGCAAACAGGTAAAAAAGATTCTGAAACAAAGCAGATACGATGGAAGTTATTACGATGACTTTAATGAGCCTGCCTATCTCGGCGACTTGGAAGAGGTATTGAAGACTGCTGCAAAATTTCTTGATGCGGGCGATTCGGAAGGCGCGCTCATCATCCTGCGCGTTTTGTTGGAAGAGACTCTCGATGATTATGATGGGGATATGGACTACAACGGCGATGTGGCAGGGTTCATCCAGGATTTAGGGAAGCCAATGGCAGAAGCCATCCTGAGTTTGGAAATGAATTCGAAATCACGCAAGGCATTGGGAGAATCCATTAAGGAAATACTTGATGATTTGGATGAAACCATCGAGCAAAGCGACTTGCAGGTTATTCTTGCCGCGCTCGAATATGGCTGGGATGAACTTCCCGACCCCGAATCGCAGTGGGATGAATACGAGGAAGAAGACTGGATGGTGTTCGATGAATTGCAGGTGGTGCGTTTGAATATCCTTAAGAGGCAGGGACGAGGGGAGGAATACCTGCAACTGGCGCAGAAAGCCGACCCCCATCGTTATGTTCTTGAATTGCTTCAACTTGGGCAGGTGGATGAAGCCATTAAAGCAAGCGAGAAATTGAAATATGACAGTGAATTTCTTTCAGTTGCCCAAAAACTACGCGAGGCTGGCAGGCTGAATGAAGCCATTGCGCTTGCGGAACGCGGACTAGACCTGAAAGGAAACTCTGCGCATGAACTGGCAACTTGGCTTGCGCCGCTGGAGGAATCTCAGGGAAGGAATGAGATGGCGTTATTGGCTTATCGCGCGGCCTACGATTCACATCCTACCATTGAGTTGTATCGCCCTATCAAGCGCCTCGCTGGCTCGAAGTGGGAAAACATCCGCCCCGCGCTGTTGAAGAAAACACGCGAGATGTATTACTCGGACATTTTGGTGGATATTCACCTGGAAGAAAGTGAATGGGACGCCGCCATCAAGATTGCAGAGAAGGATTTCGGTTCATACCGTCTGCTTGAAAAAGTGGCGGATGCCGTTATCCCCCACCGCCCTGATTGGGTCATCCGCATTTCAATAAAAAAAGCAGAGAGTCTAATTGCCGAGACCCAAAGTAAGTTATATCCCATTGCGGCGAGGTGGCTAGAACGGGCGAAGAAGGTTTACCTGAACAAAGGTCAAGCCGCAGAGTGGAAGGCGTATATTAATAAATTGCGCGTTGTTTATGCAAAACGTCCCGCACTACAAAAGGCGATTGCGAAGTTATAACGCGGAATTATTTTCTCCCCCGTACAATTTTCTCCAGACTGCGCTTATAGGCGGTGTCATTGAATGGGCGTGAATTTTTGAGTACAGGAAAGAGTTCCATGTTGAATTCATAAGCGATTGCATGGATTGCCTCGTGGCGTGACACGCCGCGCTTCAGCAAGGCGTCCAATGCTTTTCGAACTTCAGGCGGGGTGTTCCGTTCAAGTTGATTTTCAATGACGCTGTGCATGGAAACGTGCATGAGGGGGTTGACGCCATTCAGCTCAAGTTCGTCCTCGCCGAGTTCATTCAATCGTTCCCATACGTCAATATATTCAACATGTTCCTGCATCATTCGAGCAAGGAGCGCTTTCTCGCCTTCCAGTGAGGTGCCTTCTTTGGCGCGAAGCCATATGTTGTGCAGATTGTCGCGGTTGATGGCTTTCATTGCCTTCAAAATTTCATCGTTCATTCTTCCTCCATTATGGTTTCTTTGTCTTCAAATTATTCACACCCTTGATGTTCGAATGTCAACAACCCTGCGCGCGGACTGGAGATATTCCCTGCCACAGAAGGGACAGTCCAGTTTGGCGTAAACGGTCTCGAACATTCCCACGCTGCTGCTCTCTTTCGGAATAAATTGGTATTGCGAAGTATATCAAAATCGCCCCGACTATAGGATTTCCAAAATAAATTTATGCTGCTGCGTTCGCCTACGAAATTTATACCCGTATAGATGATATATGCCGCGCTGGACAACTCATTATAAAACTCTGAACTTAAGCATGGTCATTCCTTTTCAAGAATAATTTCAACCCATTCAAGGGTTTCGGTTTGTGTGAATTCGAGTGTGATTTGGTTTTGGAAGGCAATTTGTGATTTGGTTGTATTGCCATTGAGATGATGTTCGAGCACATTTGCGCGTGCATATTTATTTTTGATGCTGCATTGTCCATTGCCAAACGGCACAATGCCAATATGACTCGATTCGCTGATGCCTTCATCGGTGAGCGATGCAACAACGAGCATGATGTTTGAGTGTGGAACGTCCTTGTGTTCGTGGGGCGTTGGTTTGCCATCGAAGCGATGAGTACGGAGCGCAAGCAGGACGGTTTTGCCATCTTCCATGCGTTCCCAGGACGGAGAGAACGCGGCGCGCAATCCGCCCTGCCAGCTTGCATCAACAGGATTAATATGAAACGTGGACGCTTTGCGCAGGATGGCGGCGAGTCCGTTATATTTTGCGATCCATTCGTCTTTGGGAATGTCGCCGTTTTCATCACCGTCAAAACAATGCAAAGAGCCGAGCGTTCCCGATGGCGCAGAGTCAAACCAGATATCCAAAGCCGATTCCCAATCATAGCCCGAGGAGCCATAGGTCGGCATGCCCAACTCTCCGCACAGGCTGCTGAAGAAAATGCGGCGGTTGGTTTCGAGATCGTAATCTCCGAGGCAATACACGAGGTCATCTGGGCTATGCAGATCGTAATATTCGATCAGCAATGGCGACAGACCGTAGTACATGATGACGAGGTCAGGGTTTTCCTCTTTCATCGCGCCGACCACAACTTCCAATCCCTTTTGGAGCAATCGCTCCCCGCCCCAATTCAAGTCGGCTGGTGCGGCAACATCCAGCGAGGGGAGTTCGTATCCGAAGTCAAATTTGATCAAATCAGGTTTGTAGCGGCGAATGAATTGCCTGGCGCGTTCGCTGAGGATTTTTTGAACGGCAGGCTGGGTGACATCGAAAATTCCATAGCGGGAGGTTTGGTGGTCGAGCCAGAGCGGGTTGCCTTCAGGCGTTTGCAGGAGATTGGATTCGTCCAGTCCTAAAGCGGCAGGATTCTGACAGCGCAGGAATGCCGCCCACAAGCCGATGAAATATCCCTGCTGGCGAATATCTTCGAGCAGGTTTTCAAAATTGGGGAAACGAACCATGTCATGCTTTAGCTCACCGTATTGACCTTCCCATTTATCGTCGATCACAAATGTCTGCGCTTTCATGCCAGAACGCTGAAATTTTTTGAAGATGTCTTCGACGATCTCCTCGGTCAACTCTTCGGGCTTTATCACTTTCGATGATTCAACTCCCCAGGTATTGTATTGCGGCGAGAGCAGTACCTCATTTTTCTTTTTAGAAATGATTTTTGGCGAAATGATTTTTTCACGCTGGAGAATTTTGTAATAACTGCGGATGGCTTCATAATAATTTTCTCCGAAGGTGATAAAAAATGAAAAGCCAATCTTTAATGTTCCAGGTGTTTGCATGTGCTTCCAAATATCACCGCGCAGATTCAGCACAGGGCTGAGTGCGATCTCGCGGATCTTCAACCTGAAATCTCCCTGCGGCAATTCAGCGAGTCCCCAACATGCCGCGCCTGATTGACGGTTTTTCGCACCCATGGCATTCCACGTATCCGATGTGTTGAAGGTGCAAAAATAATGCGCAGGCAAGCCCCATTGCTGTGTGAGACCAGATCCACGCATGGCGCCAGAACCGAGGACGGTTGTGACGGATAATCTGGAATGCAAATCCACAACTGGGCTGACGCTGGCACTCATGCAAAGTCCAGGCACAACGGCGTAATGACTGTACATGGACGGCTCGCCGTTTGCTTCGGAGAAGTAGACTACCTGCACGATATCTTGTTTCTCAGAAGATGCGTATTGCAGTGGTTCGAGGGAGATAAAGTCTGGATGGAAGGACCAACTCACAGCGAGGCGCGAAGCGCTGCTTTTCGTCTCATAGATAATGGAGATGCGGTCATCCTTAATCTCGAAACCGGTTGCCACACTAAGTAACTTTTCCACGCCGACAATGAGCGGCTGATGGCGCGCGCGGGAGATGAGACGGTATTCTGAGTCATACAAACAAAGAATATCCGTCTCTGCATCCCATTCCCAAGTGTAAGCGGGGGAGGAGACTTGAATTTTGTGGTGGTTTTGCTGTATTTTCACCATTTTGGAAAATTGCCTCTTGACAAAGCGTTATCGTTCTTGTAAACTAATGTTACCGTTCACATGAACGGTAACATTATAACCAATTACCAAAATTATGCCAAAAACCTCTCCCACCCTGCGTGATGTTGCTAAAAAGGCTGGCGTTTCACACCAAACCGTATCACGTGTTATCAACGGCAGCTCAGACGTTTTGCCAGAAACCCGCACTTTGGTAGAGGCGGCAATCGAAGAAATGGGCTACCGACCCAATGCCATTGCCCGTTCGATGGCGCAGGGGCAATCCCACACTCTGGCCTGTATTTCCCCCAACCTGACAGACTTTACATTTGCAAGCGTCATCGAAGGTGCAGAAGTCGAAGCCCGACAGCACAAGTAT
This sequence comes from Anaerolineales bacterium, assembly GCA_038250295.1. GTDB lineage: Bacteria > Chloroflexota > Anaerolineae > Anaerolineales > Villigracilaceae > Villigracilis. Next base: position 12,538 of record JBBSCM010000039.1, read on the forward strand.
TTCATGCTGTCCTCCTCCGCTTCCGACCCTGAGGCATTTCGCGAGTTGGTTGACGAATTAGTGGGACATCGCCGCGTGGACGGTTTGATCGTCATCAACCCGTATGCCGATCAGCGTTTCGAATACATCCCAAAAGATTTTCCCCTTGTTTTTGTCGGCGCAAGCGCTCACGAAAAAAATATCTGCTCCGTTTCCCTTGATGATGAGAAAGTGGCTTACGAAGCCACCTGTCATTTGGTTGGGCTGGGGCACACCAGCATTGCACTTGTCACGGGTCCTATGGAAGAAGATTGTTCCCAGGATCGTACTGAAGGCTATCGCCGCGCCTTGAGTGAAGCGGGAATCGCCTTCGACGAATCGATGGTGATCGAAGGCGATTGGTCGGCAACATCAGGACAGGATGCCCTGCTTTCCTTCATCGAGCAGGGACGTGTTCCCACAGCCGTCTTCGCCCAAAATGACCGCATGGCGATGGGCGTGATGCGTGCTGCGCGCGATGCGGGCATCAAAATCCCAACCCAACTGGCAGTCATCGGCGTGGACGATATGCCGCTGTCCTCCTATTTTGATCCGCCTCTCACCACCATGCGACAGGATATTCCGCGTATCGGGCGTGAAGCTGCACGGATGCTGCTCGACATCATCCAAACCAAGGCAACAGCAACCTGCGACTTGAAATTACACGCGGAGTTGGTTGTAAGACAATCCACATCTCATAAAGGAGGTGATTAATTCAACCCAAAATATCGGCAAGTTTCCCCTGTCATTCAATCGTTTAAACATTTCTAAGGAGAAGAATAAATGAAGAAGAACGTGCTTTTCAAGGCTTTCAGCCTTCTTGTGATTTTGTCGTTTGCCCTCGCAGCCTGCGGCGCTCCCGCCCCTGCCGCCACTGAAGCCCCCGCTGCAACCGAAGCCCCCGCAGTCGAAGCTCCCGCTGCCACGGAAGCCCCCGCCATGGAAGATGTCACCATCCGCTGGCGTACCCGCCCCGATAATCAAGAAGAGATCGATGTCTACAGCAAGATTAGCAAAGAGCTAGACGCCGAGCTCAAGGATATAACCCTGACCTACGAACCCGGTGGCACCGAAGGCGCCAACTACCAGGACCAACTCCGCTCCGAGGTTGCTGCTGGAACCGCTCCCGATGTCTTCTGGATTCCCGGAACCGATGTGGCTGATTTCGCCACCCGCGGCTTGATCCTGAACGTCAACGACTTAGCCACCGCCACCGATGGCTTCAAGGTTGACGATTTCTACGCTGGACCCATGAACCACCTGACCTACAACCCGGACAGCGCCAAATTTAGTGCAGACTCCGGCGCGCTCTGGGGTCTCCCCCGCGATGTGTCTACCTTCGCTCTTTATTTGAACATGGACCTGATCAACGAAGCTGGCGCTCCCGATCCTCGTGAATTGGCAGCCAACGGCGAATGGACCTGGGATGCTTTCCTCGATGTCGCCCAGAAGACCCGCGCTCTCGGCTCTGACGTGTACGGTTACGGCGCCAGCGCCTGGTGGGGTCCTTACGGCGTTTGGTTGAATGCCTCTGGCGGCGGCTTCTTCAATGCAGACCGCACCGCTTGCGCGCTCAACACTCCTGAATCCCTCGCTGGTCTCGATTTCCAACGCTCGCTCTATCAGGACTTTGATGTCGCCACTCCTTACGGCGAAGATCCCGAACCCACCTTCCGCGCTGGCAAGGTTGCCATGTTCCAGAATGGACGTTGGGCGACCCCCGGTGTCCGCACCGTGGATTTCGAATGGGACGTTGTTGAACTTCCCGCTGGGCCCCGCGGCACCGCTGGTAACTGGCTGTTCTGGGGCGCGTACGTTGTCAACGCCAAGACCGAACATCCTGAGCAGGCATGGGCTCTCGTCCAGGCTTTGACCACCGCCCAGACTCAGGGCAAAGTTGCCGCCCTCGGCGCCAACATCCCCAGCCGTGTGAGCCAGGAAGCTCTCGATGCCTTCCTCACCTTCACACCGCCCGCCAACAATCAGGCTTTCCTGAGCGGTATTGCCGCTGATGCCAAGCCGACCGCTGAAGGTCCATTGTGGGCTGGGTCCTGGCCCGAGTACGACCAGATCATGGGACCCGCCATCCAGGGTGTTTTGACTGGCGCAACCACGGTTGAAGACTTTGGCGCGACCATCTGCGACTCAGCCGACAAAGTCTTTAAATAAATAGTTCGTCTTGAAACAAGCAGGGGCAGGTTCATCGCCTGCCCCTGTCCTTTTTCCCCGCACGACGAAAGCCCAAAACATAGGTTTTGATTTTTTGTGGTGCGAGGCAATTTAAGAACGGAGTGCGGAAGTAGAACTTCCGCCGTCCAAAAGTAGAACCTTTGGACTCCTCGAACAAACTCGTTATTTCAGGAGAAGAAATATGAGCGATCATCAAAAAACAGACTCCCTGACAAATCTCTTGCTAAGAATCCTCATGGCATGGCGCGGATTGTTCGCGCTTGTTGCAGTGGTGGGAGTCGTCACAACCTGGTCGGGCAGACTGCCAGAAGTTCCGCTCTGGCAAAAAATCCTGCTCAGCCTTGTTTTGTCCATCGTGGCAGTTTTCAGCGCTTTTGGCGCGGTTGAAATCGCCCGCCGCGATCACCGCGGACGGATGATCTCGCTTGTGATCGACTACCTCGCCTTCGTGGCATGCGCGGTCATGGTGCTGAACATCGGCGAAGTCTTCATCGGCATCGACGCCCTTGCCGATACCTTTGGGCGCGGCATCCCTTATTTGGGAATTGCCATCGCTGGATACCTGCTTAGCTCGATGAATGAATATTCCTCCAGCAAACGAACGTCCGAGCAAAGCCTGCGCGAAGTAGGGCGTTGGATCATGATTGGCGGATTCGTCCTCTTCCTCTGGCAGGTGGGGACGATTAACGGGGTGCTTTATTTTCTGGGCAAACTAGCCCAACCCGCTGGAATAATCAGTGTAGCTGGCATGTTGATTTTTGGAGCGGCATTGTGGATGATGTGGCGTCAGCCCAGCGCCGTTGCCATGCAGGCAAAGACCAACCACGAACAGGTTTTAAGCGGCTGGCTGTTCCTCTCCCCAAACCTGATCGGCTTCCTCATCTTCTTCGCGGGTCCCCTCCTGCTTTCGTTCTATTTTTCCTTCACCGACTCAGACGCCATCAGCACCCCCAACTGGGTCGGCTTTGCCAACTACGCAAAGATTCTCAATATCAAATTTGCCATGCTCGCATCCCCAACCCAACTGGCAAAGGAAGTGGTGGATATTAAAATCTATGACGAAGTGGGACGCCTGGTGTTTGGAAGCTGGGGGATTCTGTTTGCCGCCGCCGACAAATTCTTCTGGCTGGCGCTGCGCAACACCCTGACCTTTGTGCTGTTCGCTGTTCCTTTGAGTGTGGCTCCCGCCCTCGTCCTTTCGAATGTGCTCAACAGCAAACTGCCAGGGATGAAGTTCTACCGCGCCATTTATTTCATGCCGAGCATCGCGGCTGTGGTGGGTATTTCCCTCGTCTGGCAATGGCTCTACAATGCGACCATCGGCTACATCAACTACTTCATCACCCTTGGCATTGAGTTTTGGAATAACCTCTTTAATCTCGCGGTGGTTGATCCAAAAATCCAGTGGGTATCCGATGAAAAGACCGCCCTGTTTGCCGTGATCCTGATCGCCGCATGGCAGACGATGGGCTTCAACACGGTGCTATTTCTGGCGGGCTTGCAGAACATCCCTGGCGAGCTCTACGAAGCCGCCACCGTGGATGGCGCTGGTCCCTGGGAAAAGTTCTGGAGCATCACCCTTCCCCTGCTTGCGCCCACCACTTTTTATGTGGTCTCCACCACCACCATCCAGGCCATGCAGGTCTTCGAGCAGGTTTTCATTTTGATGAACCCGCCCGAAGGTCCGAACAACTCCACCATCACGCTGGTGCTTTACCTGTATCGCAACGGCTTCCAAAACTTCAAACAGGGATACGCATCCGCGATTGCGTGGGTGCTGTTCATCGTCATTTTCGGGTTGACGCTCATACAATTCCAACGCCAGCGTCAATCGAGCATTTACGAAAGTTAAAAGGAGACAGACATGAAAATTCAATCCTACCGCCTGCTCCGTTTTTTGAGTAATTTCTTCCTCTATTTCACCCTGACCTTCTTTGCGCTGGTGATGATCTTCCCATTCCTGTACATGCTTGCCACCTCGTTCAAGACTCCCGCCGACACCTTCCGCTATCCTCCGCGCATGTTGCCGCAGAACGCCGTGACCATCGTAGTGGACGGATACGACGAGCCGCTTCCGCTTTATTATGTAGATGTGGACGGTCAACAACAGGAATATGCGCTTGCCAAAAGTAATATCAAGGTTGGCACGTATGCCCCCGCTGATAATCTCGCTGCCACCGTCGAGCGCTACCTGACGGAAGTCAAACCCACTGGCGGAGCGACGAATCAGCAAAAGGTGGAAGTGAACGGCAAGCAGGAAAAGCTCTTCGATGTGGATGTGGATGGTCAAATCGTCCCCATGATTCTCGTCAGCCAGACAACCGTCGGCGAATTTGTTGATCCGAAAAATCCCGAAATCAAGATATTTCAGAATGTTCGCCTGAGCGTGCCTGTGGAAAGTCTCGGCGGGCATCCTGAGAATTACACCGAAGTCATCGAGTTGAACAACATGGCGCGCGCGCTGACCAACACGGCGTTGGTGACGATTTTGGTGGTACTTGGGCAACTGGTGACTTCCGTGGTCGGCGGCTACGCGTTTGCCCGTTTGAAATTTCCAGGGCGCGATACGGTCTTCGTCTTCTATCTCGGCACGGTCATGATTCCGTTTGTCATGCTGATCGTGCCACTGTATCAGTTGATGGTGCTGATCGGCTGGACAGACCGTCTCGCTGCGCTGATCATTCCGTGGATTTTCTCGGCGTACGGAACATTCCTCATGCGCCAGCACTTCATTACCTTTCCCAAGGAAATCGAGGAAGCCGCCCTGCTCGACGGCGCATCACGCCTGCAAATTTTGAAGGAAATCCTCATCCCCGCCAGTGTGCCAGCCTTGGCAACACAAGCCACATTCACATTCCTGTACGCGTGGAACTCCTTCTTCTGGCCCCTGGTCATCATCAACGTCGGTAATGAGAAAAACCACGTGCTGACTCTCGCGCTCAACGTTCTTCGTGGACGCGCCTCCGACACGCCCAACCTGATCCTCGCGGGCGCAGCCATCGCCATCGTCCCGCCGTTGATCGTCTTTATCCTCGGTCAACGCTTCTTTGTAGAGAGTGTCGCTAGCAGCGGCGTCAAGGGATAATAAAAGTTTATAATCAATCACCGCCAGCCGAAATGCTGGCGGTTTCGAAACATGCAATTATTTCACTTTCAAGGAGAACGTGTAACATGCTGCAAAAGAAAAATAGCCGCTACGAAGTGTACGGCAATCCCATTTCAGAAAGACAAACCAAAGCTGCAGACCAGTGGAAGGACATGCTGGCAAAGAAATTCAATTATGACCCGAATGAAAAATTCAACCTGAGCGTTGAAAACCATCCCTACGGTTCGGAGATTTTTGACCTCAAGAACATCGTCCGCGACGGGAACGGCGTTCCGCTCGACAAAACCAACGGCGTCATCGTCAGCACCATCCGCATGGGATTTGGACATTATCGCATCGCCATGGCGGGCGTCTCCGCCGCAAAGGCGATGGGATTCACTCCCTACTGGCTCGACCTGCTCTCCGTGCCAGGCATCACCACCGATGTCATCAACTGGTGCAATACCAACTACAGCAAATATTCGCGCATATCACAGCGTTATCCATGGTTCGACAAATACGTCTGGGAATCTCTCACGACAGGCGAACCCACTCTCCCGGGGTTGGACGCGCTCTTCAACTATATGACCAGCACTTGGCCGTGGCGCTTCCTCAAGACCGAAGTCAAAGATTACAAGATGAGCGAGTTGTTCAATAATCTTTACGGCGCGCTCCCTTCCGATATGCCCATCCTTACCTCTCACATGTGGAATTGCATGGGCGCGGTTTCAGGCGGCATGACCAACGTGGTCGACATGATGTTCGATAACTGGCCGATGGCCTTCCAATTGACCGAAGGCGCCAAGCACGCGGTCCAATCACCGTCAGGCTATTACGGCTTCCGTGCCATGCGTGGATTCGATGACAAGGGCAAAGTCCTCAAGCCCACGCCCCCCGATGCGATTTATTTCACAGGTCACCACGTTGACCACGAACTCGTCGAGAATATCGAAGCCGACTGCGCCGACCGCATCAGCCGCATGAACGCCAAAGAACCGCGCCGCTTCCTTGTCACCATGGGCGGAGCGGGCGCACAGCGCGAACTCTTCAAAGCAATCATCGAGCACGCCGTCCCGATGATCGAGAAAGACCAAATCGCGCTCTTCATC
>JBBSCM010000040.1:0-18797 GCA_038250295.1 Anaerolineales bacterium
AAAAAATGTAACACCTCGCCATCAAATTAAGATGAACCACCTGACCATGCTATAATTTGAACAGATGAAACCTGTAATTTATCTCGACACCTGCAGCATACAACGCCCACTGGACAGCAAGTCTCATCTTCGCATTACGCTTGAGGCGGAGGCTGTTTTGGGTATTTTATCCCTTGTTGAATCGAACAGGGTGAATTTGGTCTCTTCTGAGATATTGTTGTTCGAGATAAACCGAAATTCGAACCAGATTCGCAAGGAATACGCACTGGAAATCGTTTCAAAAGCAAAAGACTTTGTAAGCATGGATCCAAAAATAGAAAAGCGTTCCAGGGAACTTGTTGATCTTGGCGTTCATTTTTTGGATGCGGTACATTTGGCTTCCGCCGAAGAGGCTCGTGTGGATTATTTTTGCACTTGCGACGACGGCTTTTTGAAAAAAGTGAAGAAGATGAGAGGCTTGAAAGTAAAAGTTGTTTCCCCTCTTGATCTGGCGAAGGAGTTATAAAATGATAGCAGATACGCTTCCGCTTGCGGAAATTACAAAAGAGGCATTACGAGTCCTTTACAAGGAGATTGGCGTGGTAAATACCATTCGATTTGTAAATCAATTTACGACGGGTTATGGAAACTATACAGAGGAACGCAAGCTTCTCTTTGCCAATATGACTTTGGATGACTTATTTACTGAAATGTCCAAAGTGAAACAAAAGCCTCCTAAAAAAAAGTAGAGTTGCCTTCACAGAAAAAGAGCGTCGAGAAATTCCTCAACGCTCTTTTTTTCACACCGTACTCCCTAGCACTGCCCGCTACTATAGTCCCCGAAGCGGAGCGAGTGGGGGGGCAAGTGTGCGTTCGGTGCAAGTGTCTTTCATCCTTTCCCTCACGGCGTTGGAGTTGATATTGGCGCAAAAACCATCCTCGAATAAGACCTGCCACGAATAAACGAATGGAAGCAAGAAAAGACCCAAAAGTTCTCGAAACCTTTAGGACCTGAATATCATTCGGGTGTGTTTCATTTCTTGAAACCGTCCCGAAGGTTGGCACAAACGACCAAATTTTCTCGACAAAACCTTCGGGACGTTCTTTTTGTCAACTCATTTGAAACACACCCATATCATTCGCCAAATTTAATTCCCTGTGCAAGAGGCAAATCCTTGGACCAATTGATCGTATTCGTTTGTCGGCGCATATAAGTCTTCCACGCATCCGAACCTGATTCGCGGCCGCCGCCTGTTTCCTTTTCACCGCCGAATGCGCCGCCGATCTCCGCGCCCGATGTGCCGATGTTGACATTGGCAATGCCGCAATCAGAACCACCCACTGAAAGAAAAGTCTCCGCCTCGCGCATTGAGTCGGTAAAGATGGCGCTCGAAAGTCCCTGTGGGACATCATTGTGAATATGAAGCGCATCTTCAATGGTTTCATATTCAAGTAGATATAAAATCGGCGCAAAGGTTTCTGTTTTAACAATATCTGTCTGCGCGGGCATTTTGACAATCGCCGGCGAAACGAAATTTGGGCCGATATCTGAAAGCATTTCCCCGCCCGTTAGGAGCTCGCCGCTATCGGACTTTGCTTTATTAATCGCATCCATCATTTCTTCGACAGAAGTATTCACAATCAACGGCCCCATCAAAGTATCAGGTTGAAGCGGGTCGCCAATGCGAACTTGTTTGTAAGCATTCACAAGACGTTGGGATAAATCTTTTGAAACGGATTTCTGCATAATGATGCGGCGCGTGGAAGTGCAGCGCTGTCCCGCCGTGCCTACTGCGCCAAATAAAATCGCGCGCGTTGCCATATCCAGATCTGCTTTTGCGGTGACGATAATTGCATTGTTGCCGCCGAGTTCCAAAATAGTCTTTCCAAAACGGCGCGCAACCGTTTCAGAAACATGTTCACCAACTTTTGTGGAGCCTGTGAATGATACAAGCGGCACGCGTTTATCGTTCAGCATCAACTCACCCACATCGCGCCCGGAGCCGATCGCCAAATTAAATATTCCAGACAAGCCATGATCCGCCATCACTTTATTTGCAATATGCGTGACCGCAATCGCAGTCAACGGTGTATAAGATGACGGTTTCCAGATCACAGTGTCGCCACAAATAGCAGCGAGAGCAGAATTCCATGACCAAACTGCAACGGGGAAATTAAACGCAGTCACCAATCCAACAATTCCCAGCGGATGCCACTGCTCGTACATGCGATGCGACGGGCGCTCCGAGTGCATGGTCAGGCCATACAACATGCGGCTTTGTCCCACCGCAAAATCACAAATGTCGATCATCTCCTGAACTTCGCCATGTCCTTCAGCGCGGATTTTTCCCATCTCCACGGTGACGAGGTCGCCAAGCGGTTCTTTGAATTCACGCAGGGCATTTCCGAGATCACGGACCACCTCGCCTCTTTTCGGCGCTGGGAGTTGTCTCCACTTCAAGAAAGCAGTCTGCGCCGCTGAGGCCACTTTCTCGTACGACTCTGGAGTCGCTTGAATTACTGTGGCGAGCGCTTCACCAGTTGTTGGGTTGTATGAAACTAATTCCCTGCCATTTTTGTCCTTCAACCATCCGTCCACGCCGGTGGATGCGCCAGCGTTGACAGGTTGAATGTTAAGTTTTTCAAGAAGTGATTTCATGAGGGTCTCCGTGATTTGAGTTTTCAATATTCTAGCATGAAAAGACTTTTCCCAATGGAATGCAGACTTCAGTCTGCTCTTTCAGTAAAATGCAAACTGAAGTCCGCGCTCCACACAAAAGAGATAAAATTACAAACATGACAAGACAACTCCCTTATCAAGGCTGGCGTTTCATTTTCTCTTTCGTTTTATTATTGACTGCATGCATCGCTCAACCACTCCCGCAACCTAGCGCCACTGCAAGCCGACCGCGTGTAATCAAATTGGAAGAAAATCCGTACGCGCCCAAGCCCGAGGATGTGAATACGACAAGGGCGAGTGTCATCCTTACATCCTTGGATCTATCCGAACTTGCTGACACCACACCGCAGCGGTCACAGTTAACAATTTTAGGTTCCATGCCGAGTGTATGCAATCAGTTGCGCGTCGAGGTCAATCTGCCTGACGATGCCTATCAGATATATATTGAGATATACAGCATCGTGAATCCAGATGTAAATTGTGAGGATGTATTTCAGCAATTTGAGACCACCATTTTGCTCGGAGAATATTCAACAGGGCAGTATTCGGTCTGGGTCAACAATGAATTTGTAGGAGAGATAACTTCGTATTAATGGGAACATTCCCATTAAGAACGTCGTCATGGTTTGAAACTTGAATAATGGAGAAAACATGAAAAAAAAGATTTTATTGGGTCTGACGATCGTGATCTTTATGCTTGCAGCCTGCGCACCTGCAATGGATGAACCTGTCACCAATGAACCGTCCATCACCACACAACCTGGTGATGTCAATACCAAAGAGCCACCCACTTCACAACCAGGTGATACCAGCCCGCGCCCATCAGACTCAAACCTTGTGCGTGGCAGCGTACTCCTTGATTCAACTGAACTGTTGAGCATGGAAAGTTTTCCCCTGCAATTTATGCTTGCACTCAAAGGCAGCCTGCCTACCCCCTGCCATGAATTACGCGCTGCCCTTAGCCCGCCAGATTCGCAAAACAAAATTGTTTTGGATATCTACTCTGTTGTGGATCCAAATTCAATCTGTGCGCAGGTCTTGGAACCATTTGAGGAAAATATCCCGCTGGGAAGTTTCCCAACTGGTCATTACACGCTATGGGTGAATGGAGAACAGATCGCCGAGTTTGACTCGTAAACCAATATCCCCATAAATTTCAGGTCGTCTTTCATTACCTGCTGATATCGCCAACGCGCGCATTCACCAGCTTAATTAAATCATCAACTCGCAACTGAATATCCAATCCGCGCTGGCCGCCTGAAATATAGATTTCTTCAAACCCTTGTGCGGCAGAATCGATCACGACCTGAAATCCCTTGTTGATCAATGCCAGGGGTGAGATTCCGCCTGCCTGCAATCCTGTCAACACCTCAGCTTCGCGCTCGGTCGGCAGGGACATTTTCTTCTCTCCCAAGAACGAAGCCAGCAATTTCAAATCCACCACCCGCGGACCGGGGATCACCGCCAGCACAGGCTTTCCTTTTTCGCGTGTGGTGACGATGGTCTTGAAGACTTGGCTTTCCGCGACTCCCATATATTGAGCAGCTTCCAGTGCGCCAAGTTTTTCCGCAGGCAACTCATGCACAGTATATTTCAGCTTACGGGCGTCTAAGAATCGTGTGACGTTATTCGTGATGGGCATGGCTGGGATTATAAAATGATTCAGTAAACTGAATCAAGCCCGGGCGGGAAAAGAAGCGGTAGTACAATAATCAAATGAAATCGGCGAATACCACCATTCCGCTTGAGCAACTGATCGAGCAATTGCCTGAAAACTTTACGATCGCGGACCGCGAGTTGGTGCAGCGCGCTTATCGGGTGGCGGAAGAGGCTCATCGTGAACAAAAACGTCATTCAGGGGAACCGTACATCAATCACTGCATCGCGGTTGCAAACATTCTATCTGACTTGAGAGTGCCGCCAGAGGTGGTTGCTGCGGGCTTGCTGCATGATACGGTGGAAGATACAACCATTACCCTTGCCGATATCCGCCGTGACTTTGGAGACACCGTAAAAATTTTGGTGGACGGGGTGACAAAGCTAACACACCTGCCGCGCGTCTCACGCGGTGACCAACATGCCGAAAACGGCAACAACGGCACCGAACTTGAAGAAGAGACCCCGGTTACACCGGCCTTGCTTGGCCGAAAAGAAGATATTGTTTCAGAAACCCTGCGCAAGACCTTCCTCGCCATGGGTGACGATGTGCGCGTGGTGCTTATCAAACTGGCAGACCGTTTGCATAATATGCGGACCCTCAGTCACATGCCTGAACAAAAGCGCGGGCGCATTGCCCAGGAAACGCTCGAGATTTTCGCCCCGCTCGCAAATCGCCTCGGCATCTGGCAAATCAAATGGGAACTTGAAGACCTTGGCTTTCGATATGTCAACCCTGAAAAATATAAAGAGATCGCGGAACTGCTCACCGAGAAAAGACCGGACCGTGAGGCCCAACTCGAATTAATTAAAGAAAACCTGGTAAAGCTGCTGGAAAAGAACAACATCACAGCCGAGATCAGCGGGCGCCCAAAACATATTTTTTCCATTTTCAAGAAGATGCAAAAGAAGGGTAAAGCCTTCGACATGCTGATGGACGTGCGCGCAGTGCGCCTGATCGTTCCGGATGTGCCATCCTGCTATGCCGCGCTTGGCGTGATCCACACGACGTGGCGGCCGATCCCCGGTGAATTCGACGATTACATTGCCGCTCCCAAAGACAATTTCTATCAATCCCTGCACACCGCTGTCTTTTATGAAGACAAACGTCCACTTGAAATACAGATCCGCACCAATGAAATGCACCTCAATGCTGAATACGGTATCGCCGCGCACTGGCGGTATAAAGAAGGCACAAAGCACGCGGACAAGAATTACGAACAACGCATCAACTCGCTTCGCACCATGATGGAATGGCGCACCGATGTGAACGATGCCGCGGAATTTGTCGAGTCCATGCGCAGTGACGTGTTTCAGGATCGCGTCTACATTTTTACTCCACGCGGTGACATCATTGACCTGCCTGCAGGCTGCACCCCAATCGACTTTGCTTATCACGTCCACACCGACATCGGCCATTGTTGCCGAGGCGCGCGGGTTAATGGAAAACTCGTCCCGCTGTATCAAGAGCTAAAGACCGGCGACCAGGTCGAGATCCTAACCGCGAAGCGAGGCGCGCCCAGCCGCGATTGGTTGAACCCGAACCTCGGGCTTGTCCGCACGCAGAGGGCACGATCAAAAATCAAGATCTGGTTCAAGAAACAGGAAGATGAACAGAATCTCTCTCAAGGCCGTGAGACCCTCGAGCGTGAGTTACAAAGGCTTGGCCTGAGCGATGTCAACTTTGAAAAATTGGCGCGCGACCTTGACTACAAAACGCCCGACGAGATGTTCATTGAACTTGGCAATGGCGACCTTTCCATTAGCAAGATCATCAAACAATTTGCTGAGGAAGAACAAGTTGAGGATATCTTTGAAGTAACGCCATCTCATACGCCAGCCACATCCACCAATGCCATTGAGGTGGTTGGACTCAAGGGAATGCTTTCCTCCATGGCGCGTTGCTGCAACCCAATGCCCGGAGATCAGATCGTCGGCTTCATCACCCGCGGACGTGGGGCAACCATTCACCGCCAGGATTGCCCAAATATTTTGATGAGCAAAGACCGCGAGCGTCTGCTCCAGGTTGGCTGGGGACATGTGGAACGCACCTACCCGGTGCCGGTAAAGATAAAAGCATACGACCGTCAGGGTTTGGTCAGTGATATTTCAAACCTGCTCTCCGATGAAAGCATCAACATCGCTGATGTAAAAGTAAATGTCAACCGCAGCATCGCCGACCTGCGCCTCATCATCGAAGTGAAAGACCTCACACAGCTCAGCCGCATCCTCTCCCGCATTGAAAACCTCCCCAATGTAATGGAAGCGCATCGAACAAATCCAGGCTAACATGTCGTTGCGAGGCGATGCTCTTTCGCCGAAGCAACCCACAACACGATGGGGAAGATTGCTTCGGGCGAAAAACAAGAACGCCCTCGCAATGACGTGAATATATTGATTGAGGTATAATCCCGCCGCCTCGAGCCATGCTAACCGTAACAGAAGCGCGCGAACGCATCCTTTCCCATTTTCAAGCCACAACAGAAGAAACCCTTCCGCTGATTAAGTGCGCCAATCGCATACTGGCTGTGGATATTACTGCGGCGCATGAACTGCCCCTCTTCAACAACTCATCCATGGATGGATTCGCCATCCGAGCCGTTGACTCACGAAGCGCCGCAGTCGATTCATCCTTAACCCTGAGCGTGGTCGCAGACATCCCGGCAGGCTCAGCGCCGACAGTGACTCTCGCACAAGGCCAGGCCGCGCGGATCATGACCGGCGCGCAAATACCGGTAGGCGCAGACGCGGTCATTCCAGTGGAGGATACAGATTTCAATTCACGTGAAGCAGGCACAGCCGCACCGCAAACTGTTTCATTTACAAGAACTGTAAAAGCCGGTGAAAATGTCCGCACGCGAGGGATGGATCTACATACAGGTGATGTTGTATTACGAAAGAGCCGCAGACTCAAACCGCAGGATCTGGGCTTGCTTGCAATGCTGGGAATTGCAAATGTCAAAGTACATAAGAAAGCACGTATAGCCCTGTTATCCTCCGGCAGTGAATTAATAGAAGTCGATGCGCCGCTTACCGAGGGAAAGATCCATGACTCGAATTCATATGCGCTGGCCGCGGCCATCGAAAGCACGGGCGCGAAAGTCGTGCGCCTCGGCGTCGCAAAAGACACGCTCGAATCTGTCACTGGCTTGCTGGAAAAGGCCGCGCATGAAAAAGTGGACTTGATCATCTCGTCCGCAGGTGTAAGCGTGGGCGCATTTGACTACGTAAAAGAAGTGATCGAATCCAAGGGCAAGCTGGATTTTTGGCGCGTAAATATGAGGCCGGGTAAACCGCTTGCATTCGGTGAATATCGCGGCAAAGCTTTTATCGGGTTGCCGGGCAATCCTGTTTCAGCATTCGTTGGGTTTGAGATCTTTGTGCGCCCCGTGCTGGAGAAGCTGAGCGGTCAATTGGACGGAAGCAGGCTGACAGTTAAAGTAAGATGCGGCGAAGAGATCGAGTCTGACGGTCGTGAAAGTTATCTGCGGGCAAAAATCCGCAACGAGAATGGAGTCTATATCGCAGCTTTAACAGGCCATCAGGGTTCCGGGAATTTGCTTTCATTGGTACAGGCAGATGCTTTACTAATTATCCCCGCTGGTGTAAAATGCCTGCCTGTTGGTCAGGAAGTGGATGCCATCCTATTGTGAGGATAAATGGATAAGTGGTTATACCGAACGTCGGTCGCGCTTGCAGTTTTGGGTTTGCTCGTTTCAATTTATATGACCGTTTACAAAATCACATCCAACGACTCGATGTGCCTCGGCTCGGGTGATTGCTCCACTGTCAACGCCAGCAAATATTCTGAAGTCAATAATATCCCGGTGGCGGTGCTCGGTGTGATCGGATATGCCGCAATTCTTGCCGTGCATTTCTTTGAGAATCGCAATCGGTTCTTTAAACAGAACAGCACCTTGATGATCTTCGGCATGGCGCTCACGGGTTTTATTTTTACTATCTGGCTTATTTATGTTGAGATCGCGCTCCTCAAAGCGCTCTGCCCATTTTGTATTACATCACAGGCTGCAATGACCATAATATTTATTATTGCGATCATACGCCTGATCAGACAGCCCCAATCTTAGGAGGAAGCTACATGCCCCGTATTAAATGTCACTACGTAGATTGCGTGTTCGTAGACGAAGGTTATTGTTCCGCCGCGGCGGTGGAGTTGGACCCGGATACCGGGTGCGCCACCTATACAGCCACAGACGGAGCCGTCAAGAAAGACGACGGCTGGGACGGTGAAGATGAAGCAGAAGATTGGGATGAAGAAGATGGGGATGAAGAAGATGACGACTGGCTCGACGACGATGAGGATGAGATCTAGTTCGCTTCGCGTGTAACTGAAAATTGATTCTGCAGAACAGCCTTCTCCCTTCGGGCGAGGAGGCTGTTTTGATTCTGATGGCTAATTTTTAGGTTAGGCGTATAATTTGTATATAAGGATTTATATAGAACTAGTTTGAAAATATCTTGTTTCTTTGAGGGAGTGCTCTTCGCGACCGAAGAGTCTCGTACTTTCGAGAGTAGAGACCCTCACTGCACTGGCGTACGGCGCAAGTGTCGCTACCGCTCAGGGCGACCTTTTTGAGTGGTTTGTAGTAACAACAGTTGGGATGCCCATTGCAAAACAAAGTAATTTTTGGTGGAGATAGAACATAGATATGAAAACAAAAAGAAATCAAAAACAAGGTTGCTTAAGCGTTATTTTTCCGTTTTTGGGGCGCAAAACAACAAGAACTGTTTTTACAGCAAGTTCATATAAGTCGCCAGATGATTCTGCTCTCATTGTTGAATCGATTGTTCCTGAAATACTCCCTTATCGTGTGCGAGATGATTTTCTTTCTCCTGCGGAATTCTCATTTTACAAAATCCTTTCATCTCTTGATGGCACACGATTAACAATTCAGTCAAAGGTAAGGCTGGCTGATATTTTCTTTGTCGCCCGCCCAAACGAGAATATGGCCTACTTCAATAGAATTGCTCAAAAGCATCTGGATTTTCTTGTTTGCGATTCCATCACAATGAAGCCGTTACTTGGCATCGAATTGGATGATTCCAGCCACAAGCGAGATGACAGGCAGGAGCGGGATGATTTTGTCGAAAGAGTCTTTCAAGTTGCAGGATTACCATTACTGCATGTGCCTGTTCAGCGGGAGTATAACACTAGAGAAATTGCATCTCAAATTTTGCCGTTTTTGAAAGATAAAGTTGGCGTTCCTGTTTCTTCACCACAGCCAGAAATCGATAAGCAAGTTGCTTCAGTTCCACTTTGCCCGAAATGCAATATTCCAATGGTCTTAAGAACAGTGACGCAACGTGAATATAAAGGAAAACAATTTTATGGCTGTCAGAATTATCCTCGTTGCCGTGAGATGAAACCATTTCCACAATAAAACATGTCAACAAAGCGCAGCAAACGGCGCTACCTTGCGAACCGTTACTTCCCAAACTGATACAGCAACACCCCCGCTGCAACGGCGAGATTGAGCGAACTGACACGTCCCTGCATGGGTATTGACACGGTCACATCACATGCGGCAGTCTGTTCTTTGGTGAGTCCCTTTTGCTCATTGCCTAGTGACAAAATCCAGGGAACTTGAGGGATAAGAGTCTGATAGTCCACGTCCGCTTTTGCAGATGTGCCGATGAGTTGATAACTGCCCTGACGAGTCCATTTAAGAAATTCATCAAACGATGTTTGGATAATCGGTTTCCAGAATAATGTCCCCATACTGGCGCGGATGACGGAGGGATGATACAGCTCCACGCCGCCGTCGAGCAGGAAGAGTACATCCGCATCAATGGCATCCATGGTGCGGAGGATCGTGCCAACATTGCCGGGGTCCTGTGGAGAGACAAGCGCAACTGCACGCTTAAATGGCTTCAAGTCACCAAGCTGCGTTTTCTTTTGATGTACGATTGCGAGGATGCCCTGCGGGTTGTCCTTGTCAGCCAATGACTCCATCACTTGAGCAGAGACAGGCTGGGGCTGGAAAGAGAGGCGGGAAATCAGATCATGCGCAAAGGGACTGGTCAACAAGCCCGAGGCATACAGGATCGATTCTACATCCCAGCCCGCTTCCATCACCTCCCCCACATGATGAATCCCTTCGACGAGGAATAGTCCGCTTTCGGTCCGCGCCTTCTTTTGATGTAAAGCGCGCGCCTGTTTTACAAGCGGGTTACTCGGGCTGACGATCAACGGTTTCTGCATAAGGTTGATTTTATCCGAAAACAAAACTTCCGAATGGACTATACCACTCGGAAGTTTTGTTTTAAGAAATTTAACTATTACGGCGCAACGACAGTCAGTTTACCGATCATGCCCGCGATATAATGGCCTTCTGTACCGCAGACAAGCTGATATTCACCGGGCTCAGTGGGCGCAGTAAAAGTTGTGGTACCGCTTTGACCTGCCTCTGTTTCAACCTCCCAATAGATATTGCCTTCATCTTCTTCGCCGAAGTCATCGCCAACAGTTTCACCGAGTTTCATGATCACGAACTCATGGATTACCGCTCCCTCATTAACGGTATTGATGGTAATCTCCTGGCCGGCTGGAATGGTAAACTCGGCCGGGGTGAATGTAAATTCCGCAAAGGTCACATCAATGGTAGTGGATGCGCCACTACCCCCGCAGGCTGTAAGAACGAACATCATTACAAATGTCACGAAAACAACGAGCCCAGATTTTTTCATACAAATTCTCCTTTTTTGGTATTTAGGGTAATCATAGTTTACATATTTTCTTCACAATTTGCAATGGTCAATATTTTCAAGGAGCGGCTAATCAACCAGACTTTTATTCACCACAATGACACGAAGGCGCTAAAGCTCAAAGATTTTTTCTGTCTTCGTGTCTTCGGGACTTGGTGGTTTACCCACAGGATTAGCCATTCCATTTTTTCCTTCCACATTCACGCCGATTTGATTACACTCAGGTTAAGCTAATAAAAGGAGCCCCATGACCACTCTTACACAAAAAACTTCCCAAGCCAGTTATTGGCAATTTGCCTTGTGGCTTGCCATCTTCACGGTCTTTTACAATATCGCCGAGGGACTGATCTCGATCTTCTTCGGCATCAGCGATGAAGCGCTGACCCTCTTCGGCTTTGGCGTGGACTCATTCATCGAGGTCATGTCTGGTGCGGGGATCCTTGCCATGGTGATCCGCATTCGACAAAACCCGAATACTTCGCGGACGCGTTTTGAGATCACAGCATTGCGCGTCACTGGCACAGCTTTCTATTTGCTCGTCCTGGGGCTTGGCGCAACAGCGATTTACAATTTCTTCACGGGGCACAAGCCAGCGACAACCCTGCCAGGTTTGATCATTTCCATCATTTCGATTGCGATGATGTGGCTGCTTGTGACAGGCAAACGCAGAGTGGGCCGCGCGCTCAACTCCACGCCCATTCTTGCGGACGCGAATTGCACGATGGTGTGTATTTACATGTCCATTGTCTTGCTGGCTTCAAGTTTGATCTACAAGCTCACAGGCTTCGGGTTTATTGACAGCATCGGCGCACTGGGCTTGATCTATTTCTCAGTCAAAGAGGGACGCGAGGCTTTTGATAAAGCCAATGGTCTCGAGTGTGACTGTGAAGATGAAGATTGCAAAGAGTAAACATAAATCCCAGTATTGAGGAGGCTGGGTTTATACAAGGCTTATTAAACAGCGGCCCTAGATTCTTGTGCCCAGGATAAACACCATGCGTATTCGCAATGTTCTTGAGGAATTCGAAACCAAACTTGAGGCCAGCATCTGCCAGTCCCTACTCTGGAGCACGCGGCAAAGCCGAGTGGAAGGTTTATGAAAATGGAACGCGTCAGTGTAAAGTATCCCTCTCCAATCTGAACCTGGCAGACGGAACGATGCTTGAGCTCCTCGTGGACGGTCATAGCATTGCCCGGCTTATCGCTCAACAGGATATTGCGCGATACAGATAGGAGAGCGGGTGCGGTGAAATCGTGCCGATGAAAGTTTTTTGTGGCCCACAATAAGACATTAAAAAAACGCCGGGAAGGCCAAGGGCTTATTATTAGAAGGGTCGGCGTGCGGGGTGTATACTATCAGAGAGATGATGTTTCGGGAACGGATTAATCGATCCGAGAGAGACAAAGACGACAACATGACGAATTCTGTATACCAACAGTATAAATTAGATATTCTTGGTTATAATATCTGTTACAACCTATTAGGGGTTAGCTCAAAATTACACGAACAATCTTATAACGGTCAAAATTAGCAAACTTTTAAAATCTATTTTTCTCTGGTTGGTGCCTAAATGAGATTTCAGAAAAAAACCCTTGGTGTTTTTTCAAAAGACGGTATAAGTTTTGGCGATCTGAAAATTACCTGGGGCGAAGTCGCCTGGGTAATATTGTTATCATTCATATTTATTCTCTTTTTTCTGGTCAGCGATTCCTTCTGGATATTCAATATATTAATTATCCCAGCTGTTCTGGTCGGATACTACAAGAACGATCAGCTAACCCAACTTCAACAAAGAATAGTAACAAGCCTAACGTTAGCTGCGATTTTTACCTGTATTATCAGAATCGTTTTGGTTGTTTACAAAAGCATACTACTGCCTCCAGAATGGGATTTTCATCTTTACTGGATCTACGGACAAGTTGGCGCTCATTTTTTGAACCCGTATGATCCGGCCAACCTGCTTAAATTTGCCCAGACTCTTAATCCAAGCGATGCATTTTTGGGGGAGCTGTATTTTTTCCAGTTTCCGCCCCTGATCTTTTTATTCCTCCCTTTGGGATGGTTTGGAATTACCACAGCCGCTTGTCTTTGGTACATTTTTCTTCTCATTGCAATGATGCTGGATATTTACCTGCTCTGGTCAATATTCTTTAATCGCATGGGTTACAAGCAGCTGCTTTTTGTAACATTGCTTACATTAGTATTGGGCGCAACTTTCGACACTCTTTGGCATGCCCAAATAAATTTTGTTGTTTTGCTTGCCTTTTTACTTTATTGGCGAAAACGCGAATCATTTATGGGAGGGATATGGCTTGGAATAGGCATGATAGTGAAACCGATTCTAGTTATTGCATTAATCTATCCTGTTCTTCGAAAGCACTGGCGCGCATTGCTGGGCGTGGCTGCCGCCATCATGGTTTCGTCAGTAATAACCATAATTGTATTTGGCCAAGAGATGTTTCTAGGATATTTCACCGACAATCCAATTGTTCGAAATATGCCAAATTACCTGTATACAGAGGATGTAAATCAATCCTTACTGGCAACCATCCTTCGCTTAACAAATTTTGATTTCAGCAACGGCTCCCCGTACTTGCAGCCAATGTTTATCATTACGGCACTGCTGCTTACTGGAATTACAAGTTTTCTGTTATTTCAGATGAAAGATGAAAAGAAGATCTACTCTGACTTCGCCCTGGCATTAACAATGACTTTCGCGCTGCTGATCTTTCCAAAAACACTAACACACTATGCAGTGCTTCTTATCGTACCCACACTGACGATCTGGGCAAATCGCAACGAAGCAGGTATCAATACCTGGTTTATTTTGACCTTTATAACGGTTGAATACGTGTTGGTCAGCCTGGAGGGAAATTTCATATTTATTTCCATCTTAATTTCCTGGCTGCTCACTGTGGGAATTTGCGCAAAACTGCTTCTCGCACGCCCTTATGAGCAAATTGCGAGCTAGTCTTCATAGCCTTTTTGTCGAATTCATTTAGTCACCCCGCAATATCGAAACACCGTCATTTTAGATCAAAGATCATTACAGCCTGCCGGCCTTGCCCGCCTTTTTTAGATCACGATAATGCCAGCGAACCTGCCAAACGCGTAGCGCAGCTTCCATCTGAATCTTTATGGACATTTTCGATTTTCCCCTGCGACGATCTGCAAAATAGATGGGAGTTTCGCCGACCTTGAATTCAAGACAATAAGCAAGGTATGCCATTTCCACAAGAAAGACATATCCATTTGATTGAATGCGCTCAAACGGCATATTCTGCAAGGTCTCACGCCGCCACATACGATAGCCAGTCGTTATATCTCTTAAGGGCAAACCTAAAATAGTGCGCGCATAATAATTACCAAACGATGAAAGTTTCTTGCGCCAGAAGGGCCAGCGCTTATCCACGGAACCGCCCTGTATGTAACGAGAGCCGAGTACCAAATCGTGAGACTTTAGAAGCGTCGCCATTTCTACAAGCGCAGATGGATCATGCGAAAAATCCGCATCCATCTGGACAATAGCCTGTGCGCCACCATCCAACACTTTTTGAAATCCATTCAAGTACGCCGAACGTAAGCCCATTTTACCAGGACGATGTAACACGTTGACACGTCCCGGGCGTTTTACAGCCAATTCATCGGCAATACGGCCCGTTCCATCAGGGCTATTATCATCCACAACTAGAACGCTTAGATCTAAGGGAAGCCCAAAGAGTGCAGATATTAACTTAGGCAGATTCTCGGCTTCATTGTACGTTGGCGTGACGATAGTAATATGCAAACAGACTCCTATACCCTAACAACCAAACCTAATGAATATTTCGAAAATCACACCCTTGCCAATCGTCCTGCCCGTTTAAGATCTTGATAGTTCCATCTTACCTGCCAAACACGCAACGCAGCTTCTAACTGGATCTTAAGAGAAATTTTAGACTTACCCCTTTGCCGATCTGGAAAGTATATAGGTGTCTCTTTAATCTTAAAATCAAGGCAGTACGCAAGATAAGCCATTTCAACTTGAAAGACGTACCCACTGGATTGAATGCGCTCCATTGGCATTTGCTGTAAAATCTCACGGCGCCACATGCGATACCCCGTAGTCACATCACGCAGGGGGAAATTCAAAATTGCACGAGCATAAAAATTCCCGAATGCAGACAGGCTTTTCCTCCAAAGCGGCCAATGCTCATCAACAGAGCCACCCTTTATATAACGAGAGCCAAGCACCAGATCACAAGTCTCAAGCATTTTTGCCATATTTACAAGTACAGGTGGATCATGTGAAAAATCTGCGTCCATCTGGACAATAGCTTGGGCGTCAGTATCCATTACGCGTTGAAATCCGTTAAGGTATGCTGAGCGCAATCCCATCTTACCGGGGCGATGGAGCACATCCACCTGGCCAGGAAATTGCAGGGCTAACTCACCCGCTAGGCGACCCGTGCCATCAGGACTATTATCATCGACAACGAGTACGCGCAGATCCAGAGGGAGAGAAAATAAAGCGGAGACCAGTCTAGGCAGGTTCTCCGCTTCGTTATATGTGGGTGTGACAACTGTAATTCGCAAACAAACTCCTATTTCTTAAGACGCATCAACTCCGCTTTAACCTGATCTGCCGTCGTGAAGGGCCCCTTTAGCGAGGCGACTTCCGCCAATTTTGCTCCAAGGCGGTTAGCACGTTTTGCCATTTGTTCACGATCTTTAATCGGATAGAAATACTCAACAGATTGCTCAAGACGGGCGCGGAGTTTTTCGCTCAAAGCCGCAAGATTTGAGGGCGGGACTACCAGAATGAAATCGGTACCGCTAAAATGACCAAGGAAGTCTTCAGGCCGGCTGACCTCGCGCATGGTATTCATAACCATTAAACTAATTGCTCTTAAAACATCATCTGATGCAACGAAACCATAAGCTTCCCGAAATGCATCCATGTTCTCAATGGAAACAAAGAGTACAGCGACACCATCTTTGCCGATCACCTCAGAAAGCTTTTCATCCACCAATGCGCCTTCAGGTAAACCGGTGACGGGGTTAGTCAAAGACCCCTGGCTGACACGCTTAAGCGCGTTACGCACACGCAGGCGCAACTCCTGCACATCAAACGGCTTGGTGATGTAATCATCTGCGCCAATCTCCAGGCCTTGCAGACGATCTGATCGCTCACGTTTTTCGGTCAGGAAAATAATGGGAACATCGGAGGTACGGCGATCAGACCGCAAACGCCGGGCGACTTCATAGCCATCAATATCGGGTAGGCGTATATCAAGGATAACCAGGTCTGGATGAACGGTTTGGCAGGCACGCACACCATCTTCTCCCCAATTAACTGTAAAGACTTCATAACCTTGCACACGAAAATAAGCGTTCAGCATTTCAGCCACGTCAAGATCGTCTTCAATGATGAGTATTTTGGACTTGATGTCTGTCACGCTTGACCTTCACACTATCGCTATGAAATTGGCTCTTTTTGTACAATGAATTCGCAAATGCTATCACCGATGGCAACACATTTGGATTCATTTACGCGGAATTCGTTACCGCCCGAAACCCACTTCAGGCTTTCCTGCAACAGGCCTGTTGAAATAAAACAGACCGGCTTATCCGCGCCTGTACGCCCCCAACAGCAGGGGCACTTGTGAATCGTCCAAATCCACTCTGTATCTTTTTCTTCCACGGTCGTTTGCTGGTCACTTAGCTGGGAGAATATCTTGGCAAAGGCGGGCAGGCCAATTCTCAGCTTGGATTGAAGCGGAAGGACGACAAAGGCTAAATCCGCGGCGCCCGCAAGCGCGCCAAAATTCCTAAGCGCATCTGAAAAAGTCGCCCGCCCCGCTCGAAGGGCAAGACCGCGTCCACCACGAGGGCCGTACATTTCCTCCAATGAAGAACCAATCGCAGAAAGCTCTGCAAAATCAAACCCTTTGTCAAGAGTGTCGGGAGGGTAATTTTCGATGTAATGATTTAATCCAGCCAAATTCAGAATGGCATTCAAACCGTTCTTTCCCATTACCTCTTCCAACGACTTAATGGTAATCAGACCAAACTTATTGGGGTAATACAAACCAGCTTTTTGAAGAGGGCTCATAGCAACTCCACTAGATCAACTTCGCCAGATCGTCGGCGGCGCGACGCATATCAAGGAAGATCAGGCCAAGCTTGGCCTGTTCGCGTGCCAGTGCAGTAAGAACAGCTTCACTGCCAACTGACATCAAAACAACATATCCTTTTTGACCCTTAATATAGACCTGCTCAAGAGAACCACGTCCCAATTCACTTGCAATACGCTCACCTAATGAGAGCATAGCTGCAGACATGGCAGAAACGCGATCTTCTTCCACCCCTTGAGGAAGAGCAGATGCAATACTAAGGCCATCAACACTTACTACTGCTGATGCTTCAATATCAGGCGACGATGCTTGCAACTCACGCAAGCGGTCCACCATTTGTTGCGTACGATTTTTAGTCAAACCAGCCCTCCTGGGGGGAAGTAAACGCCTTAGCGTTTCTAAGGCGCCAATCTCATTATTGTGTGACTATTTTAGAACATGGCATTCATTGTGTCAAGTTCGGTGTCCTGTGGTTTTCAAATCAGTACGCAGTATATATCCATGTATTTGTCGCTATCAACGCATTCGGTTGAATTTCTATCACTTCACTATGATGTCGCAAGCTTGATACGTACTACGATAGGCAACCTGAAGTCGAACAAACTAAAAAGTAGAGCAGTTCACACGTATTTTTTGGGAAACCAAAGCGGTTTAATTTGCGTGTGTATTGACATCGACATACCCCCCATGGTAAACTATTGCCCGCTCAAGAAAACTGGTCCCGTGGTGTAGCGGCCTAACATGCGGCCCTGTCAAGGCCGAGATCGCGGGTTCGAATCCCGTCGGGACCGCAAAGTGTAACTATTACAGCAGTAGCAGAAATCCGACTGACGATGAGGAAACTCATCGGAGGTCGGTTTTTTGTATTCCGGCTCCAGGAGGATATATATGCCAGCCGGAAAACCAGATTCGGATCAAGAAAAACTTTTTAGCATTGAGCTTTTAACCATTCAGCAAGTTGCTGATTGGGCGAAAGTGAGTCCAAAAACTATCTACCGCTGGATCGAGACGGGACAAATCCCAGTGGTGAAGTTTGGTAATCGTACCTATCGCATCCCCGCAGGCGCAGTAATTGAACAACTTCGGCAAGCCGGATATGACCATCTGATGGGGTCAAAGGATTAAGAATGATTCTTTACGATCCTAACGTGCCTCGTATTGATTCAACTTACCAGAACAGTCCTAGCCGATTTAATTTCCGACGCGGGCGATAAAGATATGCAAACAAGAACCCCAACAAACAATATAAAACTTGCGGTCACAAAACTACCTCCTCCCTCTTCCTGGCGAGGCGTCAAAGTTATACGCACAATCAGCCGTGACGAGTTTGAAGCTGCGCACCGCAATAGATGGGCGTAAAGGAATCTAAAATGCTGAACAGCCTCATTGCTAATCTGCTAACCGTCATCGTCAAGGTTTTTACAACATTGATCCAATTCCTGATCGTTATCGTATTGGGCTTGGCTGCGGCAGTGTTGTTTGCCCTGCCCTGGCTGTTGAGGGCGGCGGCTTTGCTGATCTGGCTGACTGCCGCCTACATGGGCTTCACTTCCATCCAGACAATCTACGCCCCCTACTCCCCCGCCATCCCCGTGATTGCCCTACAGTTTTCTGTGATCCTGATATTGGTTGGCTGGGT
>JBBSCM010000041.1:0-18729 GCA_038250295.1 Anaerolineales bacterium
GTTGGGAAATTGTAAATTTCAAACGGCGTTCCAACCTGCTCCATTTCGCCCATGTTCATCACCACGATACGATCGGAAATGGACAGGGCCTCCTCCTGGTCATGCGTAACGAAAATCGCCGTTATGCCAAGTGATTTTTGGATCGCGCGAATTTCTGCCCGCAAAGAAACACGGATCTTCGCATCCAGCGCCGAAAGAGGCTCATCAAGCAAAAGCACCTGTGGGCGGTTGGCAAGGGCACGCGCCAACGACACACGCTGCTGCTGCCCGCCGGAAAGTTGATATGGATATTTATGTGCGTGTTTTTCAAGGTTGATCAGGCTGATCATCTCATCCACACGCTGTTTGATCATCGCTTCAGGCTCTTTGCGAACGCGAAGGCCAAAACCGATGTTTTGCGCAACTGTCATATTTGGAAACAAGGCATACGATTGAAATATCATGCCCACATTACGCTGATTGGGCGCTTTATCAGTTATGTCCACGCCATCCAACAAAATTTTCCCGGAGGTGGGAATTTCAAAGCCTGCCACCATGCGCAACGTTGTGGTTTTCCCGCATCCCGACGGGCCGAGAAAAGAGACAAATTCGCCCTTTTCAACATCAAGATTGAAATTATCAACAACTACTGTATCACCAAACTGCTTCGTAACATTCGAAATAGATAAATACGACATGGTGAATTCTCCTCCGAAACCTAATGCGTCCCTGCGGCTTGTCCCTGTCCGCCGGTAAACAATTGAATAAGACCCATGGCAAGCCATGTCATTAGAAAACTTGCAAATGAAAGCGCCGCCGGTTCATAGGCGCGATGCTGACCGAGCAGAAATAGATATGGGCCAAACGCCGGCACACCCAGGAAGGAAGCAAGGGTTACTTCGCCTACAACAATCGCAAAGGTTAGTAATGCGCCACTTAATAAAGCCGCACGAATATTCGGCAGAATTACGCGGGTGATGATCGTAAACCAGCTTGCACCCAGGCTTTGCGCGGCTTCCGTGAGGGTACGTACATCCACTGTCCGCATACCCGTATCCACTGAGCGATACATGTATGGCAGTCCCAGAACCACATATCCCGCAACGATCAAGATGTCTGTTCCTACTTCAAATGTGGTGAGAGGCTGTAATAGTCTTATATCTGTAAATGGAATTTTAATGGGAGAGCTATAGATGCGAATCAAGCCAAAAACAAGGATGATCGCAGGAACCACAAAAGGAAGAAGAGTGATGAATTCCACAATTCGTCGGGCTTCCGGCAAGCGCAGGCGAATCCAATAGGCTGTTGGCACGATCAGGATGATGCTCGCAATAATGGTTAATAACGCGAGTATATTTGAATAAAGGAACGTCTCAAGAAATTCAGGGTCTTCAAATGCCCTAATATAAGCCTTGAAACCAATCACATCACGTTCCATTCGAAGAGAAAAGTTAACCGTTGCATACAATGGCAAAAGGAAATACAACGCGCCCAAAATAAACCAGATCCAACTCCAAAAGGGAATTCGGCGAATTCGCGCAAGGAGACTCATCGCAACCACCTTTCTGATCTTTTCTGAAGCCACGAATATCCCATTAATGAGATCGCCATAACGACAACCATGCCCATGGCCATGGCATAACCAAGCCCGGGATTGTGGAGAACATCACCTCTGATCTGCGCCCCGATTTGAATTGTAATAATACCCAATCTGCCGCCTGTAAGAGCATAGGCGGTTGCATAAGCGCCAAAGGCATTTCCAAACAACAGGATCATGGAGCCGAGAATGGAAGGCAACAGAACGGGGAATGCGACGCGCAGCCAATATTGTGTAGTACTTGCACCCAGGTTTTCCGCGGCTTCGCGCCATTCCTGCTTCAATCCGTCCAACGCTGGGGCCATGATCAGCACCATCAGCGGGAATTGAAAATACATATATGTGAGACTCAAGCCCCAAAAACTATATAAATCGAAATCTGTTTGCTGATATAAATTTACCCCAAATAAGTTTTTAATCAGCGCAGTTACAAACCCCGTACGCCCAAGCGTCGCGATAAAAGCAAATGCAAGCGGAACACCCGCGAAGTTGGATGCCACACCCGAAAACGTGATCAATGCTGATCTCAACGGTTTTGGTAGCCCACCCACGGTTACAGAATATGCAAGCAGAAAACCAAAAATGCCGCCGCCAATGGCAGTCGCCGCACTTATCCGAATACTTAACCAGTAAGCGTCGAGAATCGATTTTTCTTGAAACAATTGAAGGAGATTTGCGAATGTAAACTGGCCTTCGTTATTCGTAAAACTACCAATAACCAGACGTAAAGAAGGCAAAACAAGAAAAAGAATTGCAAATAGAAAAAATGGAAAAACTCCCAGCCATTTTTTCCAATCGGAGACAGGTAATGAAACTTTTGGGTTAAGAGCAGTTTGGGCCATGATTGGTTTACCTCAACTAATCTCTTGCTATGGCGAGACCCTGCCAAATGGCAGGGTCTCACATTCTTACACCAAAATCAATTTATTACGGAGCAGCTTGAACGTCAGCGCCGACAGTCGAGTCCCAATTCGCAACGATCAATTCTTTCGCAGCATTGAGCTGGTCAAGAGTGGGGAAGACCGCGCCAGAGACATCGGGCAGCTTGGCAAGCAGGTCAGCGGGAATCACGCCGCGTTCGCGCATATCAGCTTCACGGATCGGGTGGCAGTAGCCCTTCATCCAAATGGTTTGGCCTTCGTCAGAATAGAGGAATTCCATCCATAACTTGGCAGCATTGGGATGCGGAGCATAGGCGCTGATCGCCTGAACATACACACCAGCGAAACGGCCAGTGGCAGGAACAACGACCTCAGCCTTGGGATTGCCTTCAAAGGAATCCACGGCAGCGAGAGCGTTATAGTCCCAAGTAATGCGGACTGCTGTCTCACCGGTAGCAACCAAACCATTGTTCGCAATTAACGGAACAAGATTACCTGCTGTGTTCATTTCAGCAAAGAAATCGAGACCAGCCTGGGCATCATCAAGGGAACCGCCGTTAGCAAGCGCAGAGGCGAATACGGTTTGAATAGCCTGATTGGATGTACGGGGATCGCCCGAGAGAGCAACCTGACCATTGTATTTCGGATCGAGCAAATCAGCCCAATCCTGGGGGACATCAGGTTGAACATCTGTGTTCACGAGGAACGACAACACACCGTAATAATCGCCATACCAGTAGCCTTCGGCGTCTTTGGCGTCATCAGGAATGCTGTCCCAAGTGGCAACCTTGTAAGGCTGGATCAAACCTTCGGCCTTGGAGGAATCGCCAAATGCGAAACCAACATCGATCACATCAGGAGCCTGAGGGCCGGTATTGTCCTTATTGGCCTTAATGGCTTCGACTTCATCACCGGAACCGGCATCAGGATTCAATTCGTTGACTTCCAAGCCATACTTGGCTTTGAAAGTTTCGATGGCCTCACCATAATTGCACCAGTCATGGGGCAAAGCAATGGTGCTCAGCATGCCTTCAGCTTGAGCGGCGGCAATCAAATCAGCCATCGGGTCAACGGCAGGAGCTTCAGTAGCGGCAACGGGCGCCTCCGTCATGGCGGGAGCTTCGGTTGCGGCGGCAGGAGCTTCTGTAGCAGCAGCGCCACCACAAGCAGACAACAGAGTTGCCGCAATTACGAACAGGGCGATCAAATAGTAAGCAAAGTTTTTAGTACGCATTCTTTCTCTCTCCTTATGATTTTTGTTTGATTGGACGAATAGAACACAATTCACATCATATTTTCTCGTACACCTCCAATCTGTTAACAAAGCGTTAATATTGTAGCATTATCAATATTCAAAGTCAAACAAACTCAACTTTGAATAAATTGAACTAAAGGATTTATTTCACAGATACCTACTTCATAAAAATAATCAACCAGTAGATACCCGCGGAAAATAAAGCGCTAGCGGGGATCGTGATGATCCATGCGATCAGAATATCACCAGCAACTCCCCAGCGGACTTTTCCAAACCGTTCAGACGCACCGACACCGATAATCGCAGAACTAACAACCTGTGTTGTGCTGACAGGAAGACCGGCCAACGATGCGGTCAGGATGACAATCGCCGAAGTCAGCTGTGCGGCAAAACTATGGACGGGGCGAATCTTGTAAAACTTTCCGCCTAAAGTGCGGATCAATCGCCAACCGCCAAGCGCAGTGCCCAAGGCCATCGTCGAGGCGCTTAGCAAAATTACCCAAAAAGGAACTGTAAAATCTTTCAACTGCCCGCTGATTATTAAACTCAACGTAATAATACCAATCGTCTTTTGCGCATCATTGGCTCCATAACTAAAAGCCAAACCTACTGCCGTAAAGAATTGTCCGCTTTTAAAAAGCTCATTAATTCGCGGCGTGGCGTTGCGCGCTAAAAAATAAATAATCCGCGAAACCATAAAGCCAAAGACAAAGCCGATCAGCGGAGACAGAAACAAAGCGATCAACACTTTGTATAAACCTTGCAGTTTAATCCCATCCATGCCAGCAGAGATAAAAACAGCGCTCATCAAGCCGCCGATCAATGCATGGGAAGAACTACTTGGAATCCCAAAAAACCATGTCGCCAAATTCCAAATAATCGTACCGATCAAACAGGCGATCAAGGCATCCAAAGTCAGCAGGTGCGGATTAACAATGTTGCGGCTGATCGTCTGCGCAACCACAACGCCAAATAAAAATGGTCCAGAAAACTCTGCAACCGCGGTAATACCCAGAGCCGTCTGCGGATGGAAAGCTCGTGAAGAGATCATGGTCGCCACAATATTGCTTGAGTCACGCATGCCGTTTAGAAACTCAAATATCAACGCCAGAATAATAACAAGGATAAGTTGATTCGACATTAACACCTTGTTAAGTTCTCTTTACAACAATATCTGCAATTGTATTGGCGGCTTCATCTCCGCGGTCTGCGGCATTGGAAAGATGGCGGTAGACCTCGCGCATTTTTAACATTTCGACCACGTGATGAATATCCTCGGGCCCGCTGAATAGATCCGCAACGGCTTCGCGGTAGACTGCCTCAACACGGTTCTCCAATGCCTTGGCTCGTTGCGCGTGGTCTGTGGCAACATTCGGATGATTGGGAAGCCGCTTTACTGCCTGCCAAATCTCATACGCGGCATCCTTCAACAAGTTAGCCATGCGCAGCATATACGGCGTGGACTTCACGTTGAGAATCACCATCTCAATAACGGTACTATCTGCATAATCTACAACATCATCAATCGAACGGGACAAGGAAAAGATATCTTCACGGTCAAACGGCGTGACAAAAGTTCGGTTTAATTCATCGATCAAGATACGGCGTACTTCATCCGCTTCTTTTTCCTTCATGGAAAGCTGCTCGGCTACATCCGGGTCCAGCGTTTCCAGATATTTGACCAATAATCTCAGCGATTCATAGGTAATTGAAGCCTGCTCCTCGATCAATTTTTGGAACACATCTTCCTTGCGCTTAAAAAACCTCAGCATAACTTCTCCAAAACAGTATATGACTATTCAATTGGCAGCAACTCGCCCGCGACCATGCCTGGGAATTCAACACGAAGTTTCTCTTCAATTTCAGGAGAAAGCAATGAAGTCGTATTGTTTAGCATAATATCTTTCACTTTCTTCATTGCGCGGGCTTGAATATCCGTTGACCCTTTCTTTACCCATATGGAGCGCGGATCACGATCTGCCAGCTTGGTCATTACGGCTTCGGTTTTCATTCGGCTGATGGTATGTTTCGCGACAATAAACGAACCGCCCGGACCAATTTCTTTAATCAGATCGAGCGCCAGATCTTCCGGCTCAAATGATATGCCGCGTTTGACGCGCTTCATCATTTGAGCAACTTCATCATCGATGACGGCTTTTGCAAAGTCAAAGGTTGTCAACGCATCGATCAAACCACCGATATTGAACATGTCCATGCCGCTTACCACGCCGCCCATGGCAGACATACCGGTTTCATAGCCTGCCTGCGCATCGTTCACTTTGGAATTCGTGAGGCCAATATAACCGCCGCACGGCACATTGTAAAAACGGGACATTTGTGCGAATGCCATGTGCAACATACCACACTCAATCGCGCCAGAAGTGTACGCACCCGAACGCATATCAGCCACAGTGGCAAGCGTGGCATAGATCGTAGGTGTGCCTTCCTTTACCATCTGCATCAAAGCAGCTGTAGCAAGGAATTCAGCATTGCCCTGCGCAAGAGTCCCAGCCATAGACATGGGTGACGTAAGCCCCGCATTCGGCACAATGGTCGGGTAGACAGGCAAACCCTCGCTTGCAAAATAGATCACATTTTCTGCCGAGAGTTTATCCATGGACAGCGGTGAAACAGTCGGGCAATAATGATGCGTCAGGAAAGGATGTTCTTTGTATGCTTCTTCTCCGCCCGCTACTACATAAGCCATTTGCATCATTGCCAGTGTATCTTTATGATCTGTAGTGGTAACCCGGATCGGCTTGAGACAATACTTGAGGGCAGGATACAGCCTTGAGATTGTGAATTGATCCTTAGGCGCATCCTCCGCCAAAGTGGAAATGGAGAACATATCGTAGCCGGGCAGCTCATTGATGAGATGCGCGATCCGCGCGATATCACCGGACTCAGCGCGTCTTTCCACACCCGTAACCGGGTCAATAATATTTGGAGCGGAACTCGCCGTTACAATGACCGGGCTGTCCTGAGGGATCGTTTTATCAAACTTCGGGTCGCGTGCGTAAAAGGTGAATGTTGGCGGACACATCTTGCGGTATTTTTCCACAACCGCGCGCGGAAATTTTACGCGCTCGCCGTCCACAGAACAACCGTGTTTTGCAAAAATATCACGCGCAGGCTCATAACGAACCTTTAGGCCAACCTCTTCAAGAATTTCGAGCGCGGCATCATGAATTCGTTCCACTTGCGCCTGTGTTAGTAATTCCGAAAATGACATGGTCCACATCCTTTTTTTTATTTGTAAATTATCATCCAACCAGCGATTTCTTGATCTTTCTTTTTTGTTGGGATTTCTTTTTTAACAACAGCCTCTCTGCAAATTTTTTACTTTCCTGCACAAGCGGATTTTCCTGCGCCTGCGAGAGTAACTTGTTAATTTCAAAGAACCTATTATCACGATAAACCATGCGGTCAACACGCAATGTATTTGCCAATGCCTTGATCTCTTTAACGGGGAACATCTTCAAACCAGAGCGTGTGACTTTTAGTGAGGCGGCGGCAATCGCAAAACGGACGGATTCTTCCAAATTCCATTTTTTGAGATATGCATAAATAAAGCCTGATGAAAACGTTGCGCCCGCGCCTGAGCCATCCACTGCCTTGACTTTCGGCGCATAAATTCGGACAATCTCATCATCCTGAACGACCATGCAACCCTGCCTCGCCATCGTGATGATCGCGGTCTTAATTCCTGCTTTGAGTAATTTCTTTGCAACAGAAAGCATGGCGCTTTTTTTTCCGAGCTGCGCGGCATCGGTCACAGCCTGACATATCGTTGCGCGGCTGGCATATTTTTCCATAATGCCAGGATCATTATGCCCGTGTTCAAGATTTAAGAACACGGGCACGTCGTGCCGTCTTGCTTCATTCATCGCGCGGATGATGTGATCCCCATCGTACCAATCCACATACATCAACTTCGCGCCCTTCAATATGGACAGATCCGCTGTCTCCAGCGTGCTCAAGATTTCGGGTGAACGCTGCCAGAAATAAGTGCGCGCGCCCGATTTGTCTGAAATATTTACTTCCAGCGGCGTTTTGTATTTCTTCGTAAAACGCACTTTACCCTGTACACCCATGTCGGTTAATGTATCAGCGACATGGTGTCCAAGCAGATCATCGCCTACGGCTGTACCGATCATGCCAGTGGACACGCCCCACTGCCGCAGGTTACAGGCGATGATGGCGGCATCATCATACACATACTCACTGACCTGATGCACAATGGCGCCGGTATTATGTTTGGGGAGTTTGTCCAAAGACATAATGTATACAGGCGTCAACATGCCAAAACCAACGTATGCGGGAGGAGTCTGTTTAGTAGAAGGCATTCTAAAGTTTCACCACAAAGTGTCACAAAGGATCACGAAGGAAAGGCTCTTAAAACCTTGGGTACCTTCGTGTAAGGTTTTTAGGCACGCGCACGTTCGCCTTTCGGGTCGAATAATACAGATGCGGTCACTTGCGCTTCACGCCGACCCTCTATCAGGTCAACAATGAAGCGATTGCCTTGTTTGGCTAATTCAGTTGGCAAATAGGCATATAAAATATTTTTCTTCAATGTAAATCCATACCCACCGCTGCGGACACGGGTCAACACTTTGCCGTCATAGTAAATCGCTTCGCCGCCATAAATTTGGGTGAAATCATCGCCATCTGTAAGAATCAGCGTACAAAGTTTACGTTTGACGCCTTCAGCTTTTTGTTTGATAAGCGCATCGCGTCCAATGAAATCACCTTTATCAAGATGGACGCAAAATCCCAAACCAGCCTCGTAGGGAGTTTCAGAGGGCGTAATATCTGCTGTGAAATAACGGTATCCTTTTTCAAGGCGTAAAGAGTCAAGCACCTTGTAACCGCCGACTTCAAGTCCGAATTCCCTGCCTGCTTCAATGAGCATATCCCAGATTAAAGTGGCGCGGTTGTTGGGGATATAAAGCTCCCAACCCAACTCACCCGCGTAGCTCACCCGCTGCGCATAAACTTTTGCGCCGTTGATATTGATCGGCTTCGTTTGCAAATACGGATGCGCAGAGTTGGAAACATCGCTTGTTGTAATTTTCTCCAAGACCGCACGAGACTTTGGTCCCCATAATGCGAGGCAGGCATATTCCTGCGTGATGTCGCGAATGGACACGTCACCGTTTTTTTCATCCGCATGCATTTCGATGCGCGCAAGGTCATTTGCAATAAAACCTGAGCCTGTGATGACCCAGAAACAGTCTTCCCCCAAACGAGTAACAGTGAGGTCAGATTCGATTCCACCACGCGTGTTCAAAAACTGTGTATAAACTGCGCTGCCAACAGGCTTGTTGACATCACTGTCAGTCAGTCGCTGCAACAAAGGTAACGCGCCTTCACCTTTGACTTCGATCTTTCCGAATGAGGTCAGATCAAAAAGAGTAACTCGTTCACGTGTGGCTGCATGTTCCTGACCCACGCGCTCAAAGAACGGAGGTTTGCTCCATCCCCATTGACGTTGATCCTCACCCATGCGGCGAGACTCTTTGCCAGGCTGGAAATAATTCACGCGTTCCCAGCCGAATTTTTCACCAAAGACCGCACCGTTTTCCATCAAACGGAAATGTACAGGACTCACGCGATGAGGCCGCGCTGATTCATGTTCATCATGCGGGAACTTCATACGGTAGTAATACTTCACACATTCCTGAGTCCGTTCCGCTGCATAATAAGGGTCTGAATAATAACTTCCAAAGCGCGTCGCGCGGTAACCATATACATCCATCGGAGCTTCGCCTTCGATGATCCACTCGGCCATCAATTTGCCCATGCCGCCCGCGCCGCCATATCCATTCAATGACATGCCTGCCATGATCCACATGCCGCGCGCACCTGACATGGGTCCAAGCAGAGGCTGGCAATCCGGTGTGTATGCACCGGGATGACGAACCAGGGTAATAATGCCCGCCTGATCCAAAAACGGCAGACGGCGAATTGCGCCTTCAAGCAGCATTTCAAACTGATCAAAGTCACCGGGGAAACTTTTGCTGCCATGTTCCCACGGCGTGCCATCGATCCAACGCGGCAACGGCTTCGGCTCATAACCGCCGATCACAAGTCCGCCCGCTTCTTGCCGCATATAGACTAAATTATCAGGGTCGCGCAAACAGGGAGTCTCTGGTGAAAACTCATGCCCCGGCACAGCTCGCAGCGCAATATGTTGATGATCCACCGGGGTCGTTGGGATCTGCAAACCTGCCATCGCTGCGATCCGCGGCGCCCACATCCCTGCAGCATTGATGACGATCTCGCATCGAATCTCGCCCTTGTCTGTCACAACCGCCTGTACCTCTCCCTTGGCTGACAGTTTGATTCCCGTCACGCGCGTGTGGGTGTAAATTTCCACACCGAGTTCTTTTGCAAACCGCGCCATTGAAGTTGTGGTAGTGTACGGATCAAGCTGGCCGTCACGCGGAAGATAAATGCCGCCATACAAATCTTTAGTTGAAATTTGCGGCATGACATTCAATGCTTCATCGGGAGAGATAACATCACACTCCAACCCTAAAGCCTTGGCGCGGCTTACGCTTCTTTCCAACTCTTTGAGTTGCTCCTTGCTCGAGGCAACGCGCAAACTGCCGACATGGTTGAATAATCCCAATTCACTGTATAACTCGATGCTATACATACGAAACTTGAGCATGGCTTGTGATGTTGCAAACTGCGTTACCAGTCCCGCGGCGTGAGACGACTCTCCACTGGCAATCTCGCCTTTTTCAACGATTACGACATCCTTGCGCCCGTACTTCGCGAGATGGTATGCAACCTGCGCGCCGTAAATCCCGCCGCCAATGACAACAATTTGTGCCTGATCCTTCATTCAATTCACCTGTTGTTTATGATATATGCGATTGACAATGCTACGCGCTTATTTTTTCACTGGTTATCAAGACTTCAATTGAATGTTCAGCAAGATCTTGAATAGCAGACTTGCTAAAGCCTTCATCAGAAACCAGCTTGTCTATTTCATTAATATTAGCAATCTGAAAATTAGAGACCACTCCCCACTTACTATGGTCAGCGACAATGATGATCTGTCCCTTGGTGCGTTCGATCATGCGGCGCACTACCTCCGCTTCCGGATCGGTTGGAACAGTACAGCCGTGTTTAAGACTGACCCCGTCCACGCCGAGAATCACCTTGTTGGCATAGACCAGCCCCAAATTGTCCAGCGCGAAGCGGCCTGCCAAAGAGTTGGAGCGTGATTGGTACTGGCCCCCGGTCAAGTAGTAGTGAAAGCCCGGGTCGCCGATATCCGCAAGTGCGCTGACGTTATTCGTGAAAACGGTAATACGCGCATCTCTGCGAATGTGCTGCAAAACCTGTGTGGCGGTTGTGCCGCTATTGATAAAAACAATTTCGCCATCTTCAATAAGCGAAGCGGCGAGTTCACCGATACGTTTCTTTTCTTCAGGATGATGCTGAGCGCGCAGCTGATATTCCTGCTCAAAGATCATGCGCTGACTTAAGATCGCGCCCCCATGTGTGCGTTCCAAAATTCCTTTTTGCTCCAGCCATTCCAAATCACGTCGAACGGTTGCCTCTGATATTTCCAGCAAATCCATTAAATCAGCTGTACGAACGATTTGATGGCCTGCAAGATAATCCTGGATCTTTTCGCGTCGTTGAGCTGGAATCAGTGGTTTACTCATTCATAGGATTATATAAGAATTTGAAGGAATTTGCAAGTTTTTGACTTTTTAATTATAATTCACACAGTTTCTTTCAAGATGCGCCCTAAAGGTTTCTATGAAAACAAAATTATATGTTTCAGGCAAACCTTTGGGGTTTTTTTATTTGGAGTTTTCAATGGCCAAACTCGTAAAAGATCTAATGCACCCGGGCATTATCACTTGCAAACCCACCGCGCCCCTGGGACAGGTGGCCGTATTACTTAACCAACATGAAGTTCACGCTTTGTTTGTCACCGATCGTGATGGCCGCATCACAGGCGTCATTTCTGATTTTGACTTGTTGGCAGGCGAATGGCTTTCTTCGGATTCTGAAAGTTTGGCGGCGATGAGAAAATTAACCGCCGCGGATCTTATGACGCAGCCGGTTGATTCTGTTGAAGCAGACATTCCCCTCGCTGAGGCAGTGGATCACTTCATCGAGAAAAGAATTAGCCGTTTACTGGTAACTGATGGCGGCAAGCCCGTTGGCGTTATTTCACTTTCTGATTTTGTAGCCAGCATTGCAAGTGAACTTAAATTAAAACGTGAGACCGTCGGCGATGTGATGTCACATGCGATCCTGGTTTGTCGCGGAAAAACCCCCGTTGCATCTGCCGCGCGCGCAATGACATCCGCCGGCTGGCGTTCCGTACTCGTGGTGGATATTAACGGAAAAATCCTCGGCGTAGTCAGCGGACACGACCTTCTGCGATTTGTCAAAGCCGGTGTGGATGAAAAGCTGATTGTCCGTGATGTGATGCACCCTGCACTAACCATCGATGTCAACGCCAGCCTGCGCGAGGCGGCTGACATGATGATCCAGAATCATCATCACAGGCTTGTGGTGGTGGATGAAGAAAACCCCGAAGCATTCCCCATCGGCGCGATCTCCACTTTTGACATTGTGGCAGAAATGGCAACACCCGATTCTGTTTGGCAGAAAACCTAATATCATCCTGAGCGGAGCCGCATGGTTTTGCGGCGTAGTCGAAGGACAGTATTACCTACAAAATAATACCTTCTATAAATCTCCGCGCTTCGACTGCGATACAAAAAGAAAAAGCGCACCTCCGCTCAGCGCGAAAAAATTTAAGGAGAACAACCTATATGTCAGAATTTCCAACACAAGCGCAAGTTGTCATCATTGGCGGCGGCGTGGGCGGGGCCAGTATTGCATATCATCTCACACTGATGGGGTGGAAAGATGTCGTTATTCTTGAACGGCATGAATTAACAGCAGGGTCAACATGGCACTCGGCGGGGCTGGTCGGTCAAATGCGCTCAGATGCAAACCTGACACGCATGATGCACTACAGCACCGATTTATATCGCAAACTCAAAGCCGAAACGGGCGTGGATACTTCCTGGCGTGAGGTCGGCGGTCTGCGCCTGGCTTCGTCGCCCGAACGCATGGAAGAGAATAAAAGGCTGGTCGGCATGGCGCGCTCTTTCGGCGTACCGATGGAATTGATCTCGGCCAAAGAGGCGCAAAACATGTTTCCGCTGATGTCGATTGACGGCGTGCTTGGCGCAGCATTCACTCCAAACGACGGCAGTATTGACCCGACAGGCATGACCAACGCGCTGGCGGCTGGCGCAAAGAATCGCGGGGCAAAGATCTTCACGAATACAAATGTTGAAAAAATTAATCTCAAAGACGGCCGCGTCAGTGAAGTAGTCACAGACAAAGGCACGATCAAAACCGAAATTGTTGTCAACGCCTCAGGCATGTGGGGACGCGAGGTCGGCAAAATGGTCGGGTTGAATCTGCCCGTCGTCCCAATGGCGCATCTTTATATTATGACCAAGCCAATTGAAGGCGTGACAAATAAATTCCCAAACCTGCGTGACCCTGATCTGCTGGTCTATTGGCGCGAAGAGGTCGGCGGATTGATCACAGGCGGATACGAACGTCAGCCCGCGACCTTTGGCATGAACGGCATTCCCAAAGATTTCAAATTCCAACTGCTCCCGCCAGATTGGGAACGCTTTACTCCATTAATGGAAAATTCGATCAGGCGCGTACCCGCTGTTGAAAATGCAGAAGTCGTTAAACTCTTGAATGGCCCGGAGGGCTTTACACCTGACGGTGAATTCTTGCTGGGTCCGACAACTGTCAAAGGATTCTGGGTGGCCTGTGCATTCTGCGCGCATGGACTCGCCGGCGCGGGAGGCATCGGCAAGGTTATGGCTGAATGGATCATCGATGGAAGTCCTGAATGGGATATGTGGCGTCTCGACGTGCGCCGCTTTGGTCCAAACTACAACAGCATTAATTATACGGTTGCGCGCACTTTTGAAACCTATACACAATATTATGACATTCACTTCCCCGGCGAAGAGCGCATGTCAAAACGTAATGTGCGCACCTCCCCCACTTATTACCGCTTGCGTGACCTCGGATGTTCGTTTGGTGAAAAAATGGGCTGGGAACGCCCGAACTGGTTCAAGCCTTATGAAGAATTGGCAACACATGGTCATGAACCGAAAGGTTGGGCGCGTCATAACTGGTCACGTGCCATCGGGTACGAACATTTAATGACGCGCGAAAATGCGGGTCTCTTCGATGAAACCTCCTTCAACAAATTTGAAGTGCGCGGACCTGGCGCATTGAAATTCCTAAATAATGTTTGCGCCAATCAAATTGATGTGCCTGTCGGCAATTTGGTCTACACCCAATGTCTTAATAAACGCGGCGGCATCGAATGTGATTTCACTGTAACTCGGCTTGGAGAAGATCGCTTCTTCATCGTAACAGGCACAGCTTTCGGTCAACATGATATGTCGTGGCTTTCACTGAACATGCCTGAAGATGGCACGGTCACTATCGAAGATGTTGGCTCATCATATGCGTGTATCGGCATGTGGGGACCGAAGGCGCGCAAGATTTTGGAAAAAGTCACGATGGACGATGTGTCGAATGCGGGCTTCCCATACATGACGAATCGCCGCATCACGATTGGAGATATCCCAGCTCTCGCTTCGCGCGTAACCTATGTTGGGGAGCTAGGCTGGGAATTCTACTGCCCGACAGAGTACGGACTCAAACTCTGGGATACGCTCTGGGAAGCAGGCGCACCCGAAGGCATGGTGGCAGGTGGTTACAAAGCCATAGACACTCTTCGCCTGGAAAAGGGTTATCGTTATTGGAGCGGCGAGATTTCTCCCGACTACACTCCGTATGAAGCAGGCCTCGGTTTTGCCGTGAAATTGGACAAGGAGAATTTCATCGGCAAGGAGGCGTTGGTGAAGCAAAAGAAAGATGGCATTACAAGAAAACTTTGCACCATCACGCTTGCAGATGACCGCACGATCATGCTTGGCAAGGAACCCATCCGCGTTGAGGATAACATCGTCGGCTGGGTGGCTTCGGGTGGATTCGGCTATTCGGTGAATAAATCCATTGCTTACGCATATCTTCCGATGGAATATGCAAAAGCTGGAACAAAATTACAGATCGAATGTTTCGGTGAACAAGTCAGCGCGGAAGTGGCG
The DNA here is from genome assembly GCA_038250295.1 of Anaerolineales bacterium. GTDB lineage: Bacteria > Chloroflexota > Anaerolineae > Anaerolineales > Villigracilaceae > Villigracilis. Next base: position 14,917 of record JBBSCM010000041.1, read on the forward strand.
CAGGCTGTGCTGTGGGATCCCAAGGCTGAGAGGATTCGTCAGTAAACTATTCGTCATTGCGAGGGTGCTCTTTCTCTTAGCCCGAAGCAATCTCCCATCAAGTTGGAGATTGCTTCAACGGAAAAGCACCGTCTCGCAATGACGATATAAAATGGAGGCTGCCATCTTAAATAATTTTCACGAAAAACGCACCCGCAATCCAAAATCCTAATCTGTTTGGAGAAAATGCCATGGCGACACTTGCAATTGATAAGGCTATTGAAAAAGTTCCGTTTCTTGCCGGGTCGAAGAATATAAAAAAGACACCTTTGAGTGGTGGGATTACAAACTTGAACTTCAGGATCGATGCAGACGGCAGGTCTTACGTGATCCGCCTGGCAGGGGAAGGCACAGATCAACTGGGGATTCTCCGTGATGTGGAATTTGCAGCGAATTCTGCCGCGGGTCAACTGGGCATTGCGCCCGAGGTTGTATTCTTCATCAGACCAGAAAATTACATCGTGACACGTTTTATCACCGGCAAGGTCATTCCGCCTGACGTGATCAAACAACCTGATTACCTTGCGCGAATTGCAAAAAAGATTCGCCTCTTTCACAGGCGCGCGCCAAAGTTAAAGGGCGAGTTCAATGTTTTTCGGCGCGTGGAAATGCTGGAGAAGATATCAAGAAAAAATAACGCCAAATTCCCGCATGATTGGGATTGGATCATGCAGAAGATGCACGAAGTTGAAAAGGCTCTTGCAAAAGACCCATATATTCCAACTCCTACACATAACGACCTGCTAAATTTAAACTGGTTGGAAGAGGATGTACCCGGCGATATTGGAGAGATCCGGCTACTCGATTGGGAATATGCAGGCATGGGTGATATTTTCTTTGACCTGGGAAATTTCTCTCACCATCATCGTTTGAATGAAGAACAAGTTGAACTTTTCCTGTATGAGTATTTTGGGGAAGTGACCGATAAACAATATGCGCGCCTGCGTTTGATGTGGCCGATGTCTGAGCTGCACGAGTCGATGTGGGGCACAACACAGACGGGCATTTCCAAACTGGAGGAGGATTTTCAGGGATATGCAGATCTGTGGTTTGCGCGTTTCCGCCAACACGTGACGGATTATCGCTGGGAACAGTGGTTGAAGGATGTTGGAAAGAAGAGCAAGTAAATCAGTGGTCAGTTATCAGTGACCAGTAAAATCTGTTGGTCGAGTATCGAGACCAACAAGTAATTGGTAAATAGCAAATAATTTGTAGGTACGGTGGTCTCGATACGCCCTTCGCAAAAGAGCTCAGGGCTACTCGACCACCAATGAATAATAAAAGGAGAAAGACATGTCTATCGTAAACGCAAAAGAAATTATGATCGAAGGGGCAAAAAATGGATATGCTGTCGGCGCATTTAATATCACCGACTTGCTTCAATTTGAGGCAGTGATTGACGCGGCCATAGAAAAGAAGGCACCCGTCATCGTTCAGACTTCCGTGAAACCCTCCCAATTTTTGGGAACTCAAATGATGGTGAATATTTACCGCACACTTGCTGAATCCGCGCCCGTTCCGGTGTGCCTGCATCTCGATCATTGTACTGACATTGCCTACTGCAACAAGTGCGCGGATGCCGGCTACACCAATATCATGATCGATGCATCCAAACAATCCTACGAAGAAAACATCCGCCAGACAAAAGCAGTGGTGGATTATGCTCACAGCGTTGGCAATATCTCAGTCGAAGGCGAGTTGGGAACCGTGGGCGGCGTGGAAGACCAGATCAAGGTTGCGGAGGATGAAGCGCAGTTGGCGAATCCGCAGCAATCTGTGGAATTCGTCGAACGCACCGGCGTGGACATTTTTGCCCCGGCCATTGGAACTGCGCATGGTGTGTACAAAACCAAGAATCCCAAAATTGATTTTGAACGCATGGCAGTCATAAACAAAATGTTGAACGGCAACGGAATCAAGACCCCGGTGGTTGTCCATGGCGGAACAGGCCTGCCGGATGATTACATTGTCAAATTGCTGGAAGCCGGCGGCTCGAAGTTCAACGTATCCACTGAGTTGAAGCATACGTTGATAGACGCAAAGTGGGAGTACTTGAACGCTCACCGTGATGAATATGACCCCGGCAAGCTGGATGTTTTTGTTCGGGACGCAACGCGTAAAGTTGTCATGCACTGGATGGATAAATTAGGATCGACCGGCAAGGCATAATTTTATAAATATCCTGTTGGTCGAGTAGCCCGAACGGTAGGGAGGGCATATCGAGGCCAACAAGTAAATAGTAGACAGAAAATAACAGGTTAACGTGGTAGTCTCGGTATGAGCGAGAAGAACACTCGCTCTACTCGACCACCAGTATAAATAAACTAAGGAGCATTAAAGCATGAAAAAAGTTGAAGAATATTACGCGCCATGGGTTAAAGGCATCCCGATGTATATCTCGGATCACATCGAAAAGGCATGGAGAGACCCATCCTTGCACCGCATGATGTCCAACGAAAATCCACTCCCGCCGTCTGAAAAAGTCTTGGAAGCGATGTACAAGTACGCGAAGATGGCGAACCGCTATCCTGACCAGGGACTGGTTGTTCGCACAAAGATCGCGGAGATGAATAATGTAGATGGCCCTGGCAACGTCATGATCGGTAATGGTTCCAGTGAAGTATATGACAACATCTTCCGCATGTTCATAGAACCAGGTGATGAGGTCATTCAGCATACTCCCTGTTTTGGTATTTATGGTTTACGAGGAACTTTGCTTGGCGCAAAAATGGTCTCTGTGCCAATGATCTACAAGGATCACCTCATGCACTACGATCCCGATGCGATCATCAAAGCCGTCACTGACAAGACCAAGATTATCGTCGTCGCGAATCCGAATAACCCGACAGGCAACTACATGGATGCGAAGCACTTCATCACAATTGCAGAATTAGGGATTCCTTTCGTAATTGATGAAGCCTACATGGAATACGCGGGACTTGGGATGTCTCAGGCGCAGTTGACCAAGAAATACAAAAATGTGTTGATCACCCGCACACTTTCCAAGGCTTACGGACTCGCTGGCATGAGATTTGGCTACACCATTGCAGACAAGGAAGTAATCGACCAGATCGCCGGCTCGCTTCTCCCGTGGAACGTGGGAACGATTCCCATGTGGGCAGCGCTCGCGGCCTTTGAAGATAAAGAAGGACTTGAAGAGCGAGTCAAGTTCAACAACAATGCTGTGGACTTCATCACCGAGTCGTTGAGTGTGATTCCTGGTTTCTACGTTATGCCATCCAAAGCCAACTACATCCTCTTTGACTGCGGTGAAACGGGCAAGACAGGCAAGGAAGTACTCGCTTATGCCGAAACCAAAGGAATCATCCTGCGCGGTGAAAGCAAGAAATACGGCAGTGATGGTTGGTTCCGTGTGACCGTTGGCTCGACGGAAGAGAATCAACTTTTCGTAGACACCGTCCTTGAATTCTTTGGAGTGAAGAAATAATAAAAACTTTCGTCATTGCGAGGAGGGCGTTCTCCCCGACGAAGCAATCCCCACGTTGAGGAGATTGCTTCGGGCTGGCGCCCTCGCAATGACGAGGAGGAAACTATGTCAAAAATAAAAGCAGTGTTCTTCGACCAGGATGGCGTGATCATTGACACCGAACGTGATGGCCACCGCGTATCATTCAATATGACTTTCAAAGAGTTCGGCTTCACCGATGAATGGAACGTGGAGTATTATCACGAACTGCTTCAGATCGCAGGCGGCAAGGAACGCATGAAGCACCACTGGAAGACCAAGGGGTTTTCCAAGCCGTTGACCGAGGA
>JBBSCM010000042.1:0-18462 GCA_038250295.1 Anaerolineales bacterium
ATAAAGTGATGGGAGCGGAGGGCATGGCGCCGTTGGTGGAAATCGAGCGCAGGGCAAAGCCGTCCATGGCGGAGGCGTGATAATGCGGCGATGAAATTTCGGCCCAGACCGGCTCGGCGGTAATGCGGCCTAATGCATTTTCATCGAGTGGAATTGATTCAACGCCAAGCACGCGCCAGAGATTGGCATCCTGTAGGGCTTCTCTTAATCGCGCCCGAGCTTGCGAGAGAGGGATATCGTGAAGATAAACTGACATACGATTGATGATCTACCCCAACACTTCCACATCATGCGGGCCAGACTCCCTCAAGCCCGCGCCGGTCATCCGAACAAAAATGGCCTTCTTCTGGAAATCCTCCACGTTTTGCGCGCCGCTATAACTCATACCCGATTGCAAACCACCTACGAGTTGAGTCAGCACTTCGCGCGCTTTGCCGCGATAGGGCACCGCCGCCTCAACGCCTTCAGCGACGTATTCTTCAATTTCCTCGGAGGTGAGGTCGTTGCCTTCTTTTCGATTTCGGTCAATATTTGCTTCACGAGATGCCATGCCACGCGAGGCTTTGTAACGATGACCACGGCGCGTCATGATCATGCCTGGGCTTTCGTCGGTGCCAGCCAGCATTGAACCGATCATTACGGTTTGCGCGCCTGCTGCGATAGCCTTCGCCACATCGCCCGGCTGACGAATACCGCCATCTGCAATAATTGGGATGCCCGCAGACTCGGCAGCTTTGGCGCAATCAATTATTGCTGTGAGCTGCGGCACACCGGAACCGGCCACAATACGCGTGATACAAATTGAGCCGGGACCTACGCCAACTTTTACAGCATCCACACCTGCATCGATCAATAATTTTGCGCCATCACCTGTTGCGACATTGCCGCCGATGATCTGCGCTTTGGGGAAGTGCTTGCGGATATTTTTGATCATCTCAACTTCAAGATGCGAATCACCGTGGGCGATATCCACCACAATGCAATCTGCGCCAGCTTGCAAAGCAGATTCCACGCGCCGCATTTCCTTATCGCGTACGCCGACTGCCGCGCCCACGATCAATCGTCCGCGCGAATCTTTTGTGGCCTTGGGATATTGCGTGATCTTCATAATATCCTTTAGCGTCACAAGGCCGGCAACACGCCCGTCTTTATCCACAAGCGGAAGTTTCTCGATACGGTTATCATGAAGTATCTTCTCCGCCTCTTTCAAGGAAATATCAGGCGCAGCCGAGATGACCTTCCTTTGCATGATCTCACTCAAAGGTTTGCTTTCATTTTCTTCAAATAAAAGATCGCGGGTCGTAACAATGCCGACCAATTTTTTATCTTCATCCACGATCAAGATCCCGCCCGTGGAAGTTTCGGCAACAAGCTTATTCAATTCGCCAACCGTATGCGCGAGCGTCATGGTGATCGGTTTTTCCACAATAAACGACTCTGCCTTTTTCACGCGCTCAATATGCCGCGCCTGCCCTTCGATGGACAGAAATCTGTGAATAATGCCAATACCGCCTTCACGCGCCATGGCAATCGCCATTTCACTTTCAGTGACCACATCCATATTTGCCGATACGATGGGAATCTGTAACGTAATTTGATTCGTCAACCGCGTTTGCGTGGAAAGTAAGCGGCGCGAGTCCACTGCGGAATATTGCGGTACCAGTAAAACATCGTCATAGGTTAAAGCTGTATCTTGTAAAATCTTCATATTCGCTCCTCGGAAATCAACCGCCCGAATTATAATGCTTGAAGATGAGACTATCGCCAGATTCGGGAATTGTTATTCGTGATTTGGGAATCGGGATTCAGTCTTCCTATTCATGACTCCCGATTCCCAACATCCAATTCCCTATTCCCAACTTTCGGAGGTTTTATGACAGTTACAGCAGTGATCGGTTCGCAATGGGGTGACGAGGGCAAGGGCAAGGTTGTGGATTTTCTGGCCGAGCGCATGGACTATGTGGCGCGCTTTAACGGCGGGAATAATGCCGGGCATACGGTCATTAATGAATTTGGGACTTTCAAGATTCATTTGGTGCCGTCAGGAATTTTTGCGCAGAACACTGTCGGGTTGATCGGCGGCGGAGTTGTGATCGACCCGCAAGTATTGATCGATGAAATTGAGATGCTCAACAAGGCGGGCGTTAACATTGACGGACGCTTTTGGATCTCGCCTCGTTCCCATTTGATCATGCCGTATCACAAAATTTTGGACGGCCTGTACGAGGAAGCAAAGGGCGCGGGCGCAACAGGCACCACCCGCCGCGGTATCGGCCCTGTCTTCGCGGACAAGGTCAGCTATAACGGAATCCGCTGGACGGATTTTACGAGCAACGTGTTTGAACAGCGTTTGCAAATGCAGTTGGAATTGAAGAATAAAATCATCGTCGCACTCGGCGGCGAAGTCTTGAAGTATGAAGAGATCCGCGATACCTATCGCGGATATTATTTGAAATTGAAGCCATACATCAAGGAATTGTTTTCACTGGTGCAGGATGGCTTGAAGGCGGGTAAAAACTTTTTGCTCGAACAAGCCATGGGAACATTTTTGGACACAGACTGGGGAACCTATCCATTCGTTACCGCTTCGACGACTATTCCTTCCGCCGCTTCGGCTGGGCTTGGGATCCCGCCACGATATATAACGAATATCATCGGTGTGACAAAGGCTTACACCACACGAGTCGGCGCTGGGCCGTTGCCGACAGAAATACTTGATACAAGAAGTGCTGTGTATGAACAGTTTGGCGAGGTAGCTGCAACCACGGGACGCATAAGACGAGTCGGCTGGCTGGATCTGGAGATTGTGAGGACCGCCGTGGATCTGAGCGGCGTGACTGAATTATGTTTAACCAAACTCGATGTATTAAGCGGCCTGGACGAAATTCAGGTTTGCATGGGATACAAATTAGACGGCAAAGATATTCGTTACGCAGATGTGGATGCCTACGGATTGGATAAAGTGGAAAAAGTTTATAAGACTCTTCCAAGTTGGATGGAAGATATCAGCAAGACGATGTCTTTCGAGGCCTTGCCAGAGAATGCCCAGAACTATGTGAGGCTGATCGAGGCAGCGACAGGCGTCCCCGTGAAGTGGATCGGGGTTGGACCTGAAAGGGAGGCGACGATTAGAAGGTAACAACCAGACCTCCGAGTTCTTGACCCACAGGGTGCTTCGCAAGAACTCGGAGGTCTATATATCAACATACAAAAGGTATCATCAATAACATGGAACTTTACTTCATCCGTCATGGACAATCAATTAACAACGCAAATTGGGACAACTCAGATTACAAGCAACATTCAGATCCGTACCTCACAGACATGGGGCTTGAACAGGCAGAAGTGCTCGCAAAGTATCTCAGGGAAAAACAGCAAATCACTAAAGATAATGTTTGGAATATCCAAAACCAATATGGATTTGGCTTTACGCACATCTATACCAGTTTGATGGAACGCGCCGTTATGACGGCCGCGCCAACTGTGCGCGCGTTGGAAACCGTCCCATTTACTGCATGGACAGAGATCCACGAGGAAGGCGGCATCTATGCCCGCGAGGAAGAGAATAAACTCAACAGCCTCTCAGGCAGGCCGCGTTCATTCTTTGAAACAAATTTTCCTGAATTAAGATTGCCAGATCACTACGACGAATCAGGCTGGTGGAATCGCCCCTTTGAAGCGGAGGAAGAACGCCAGCCCCGCGCAGACAAGACCCTTGCCGAGTTGATCGCCCGCCACGGCGACAAGGAAGGTCAGCCCGAACAACGCATCGCCTTCTTCAGCCACGGCGGATTTTTTGTGCGACTCATCTCTGCCATGCTCAAACTTCCGTGGCGGCAGGCCGCTTTTGGAATGAAGTCATGGTTCTTTATCAACAACTGTGCGATCAGCCGCTTCGATATTCGTAAAGATGAAATTTTGATTGGTTATATTAATCGCGCAGATCATTTGCCTGCCCACTTAATCACAGGCTAAATTAGAACAAAATTCAAGAAAAGTCCCCGCTACATAGCGGGGACTTTTCACTGTTCGCGTTCTCCATTCTCTACCTTCAAGAACTCACTACCGGCAACTTCCTCAACCACTTCTTTTCCACCAATTCCTTCAAGACAAAATCAGCGCCATCGGCGCGCGAGAGTTGCGAACTGGAATCCTTGCCTACATAGCCAACACGATATTTGCCAGTATGTTCGCCATCCATTAATCTTGGGAAACGGATAATTGTCCAATCCAAATCAGAATCCTGAATCACTTTTACATTTGCCGCAGAATCAAGCACCACCTCTTTTGCCAGCAGATTAAGCAAAAAACCGATGAAATGATCCATTAACTTAGGCTCGTCTTCCGCTTGCCTTACGCCTGCACCCGTCGTCGAAACAATTCGACGCACGCCATGCTTCTTCATCGCCGCCACAATATTTCTTGCAGAGGTTTCCATCATTCCAGCTACTGGCGGGCGTGTGGGTCCCAGCGCGCTGATTACAGCCTCCTGTCCTGCCACAGCTTTTTCCACTGCAGAGGCATCCAGTGAATCTCCTTGAAACAAGGTCAGGTTTGCATGTTTAATATCCACTTTGGACGGCGTACGTACAAAGGCCGTGACCATATGCCCAGCCTGCAAAGCCTGCTCGACAACTTTCAAGCCCGTTCCTCGTGAAGCTCCAAATACAACGATTTTCATTTTGTCTCCTTTTCAACCTTCTGTAAAATTTGTGTGATCATTTGCGGCGGTTGTGCGCCGCTAAAAGCATATTTATGATTGATGACAAAGAAAGGCACGCCGCTCACACCAAGTTGATATGCCTCTTCAACTTCTGCCTGCACTTTGGATCGAGTTTCCGCTTCCATCATCTGAAGCCTGAGGCTGGGCGCATCCAACCCATTCTTTTCCGCCACTTTGAGCAAAACCTCGATATCGCCGATATCCTGCCCGTGCTCGAAATAGGCGGCGTATACATCGTCGATAACCGAATCAACTTTCGCTTTGGGTGTGAGCGCGATTAGCGCATGTGAAAGCGTGGTGTTGGGTGCTTTGGTAATAGCTTCGAAATTAAATTTGATTCCCAGGTTCGCACCCATCTGCCGCGGTCCATCGAAGAATTTCTCCATCGGGATCCGCCCACCGCCCTTGCTAGTCATCTTTTTGCGAAAGTCCACGCCTTCGGGTGGAATACTTGGGTCCAGAAAGAATGCTTTATATTCAACTGTTATCTCTTCACCTTGCCAATCCTGCAACGACCGTTGCAAGTGCATTTTTCCAATGCGGCAAAATGGTCAGGCGGTGTCATGAAAAACTGTAATGTGCATAACTCTCCTTCCATAAATTAATATCGTGATATTTAAACGAGTAAAGTTTTTAATTGTTTTGCCACGGCTCTCAACGGATCTGCTGTGTGATAGGTGCGGCTTAAAATAATTCCACCTTCTATGGCAGCAGTAATAAATGTCCCCAATTCATTCGCCGCTGTTTTTGTATATCCGCTTTCAAGTAACTTCTCTTGAAATGCGGATTGCAACAGTGTATATGCTTCACGGCAGGCCAGATTGATCCGTTCAGATTTTGTCGCAGTTTCCATGGCTACGGCTGTCAACGGACCGCCGGCTGCGAAACCAGATGATTCCACATGCAGCGCTATATTTAACACAAAATCGTGTACTGCCTTCGCTGCGCTATTGCTGCGTGCCAGCCCCATGCGAATTCGCTCTGCGGTTGTACGACCGGATTGCAGGACCGCTTCAGCAGTGATCTGCTCCTTGCCTTTAGGGAAGTAATGATACAACGAACCCTTTGGCGCACCACTTTCTTTGACGATCTCGTTCAAGCCAGTGCCATGATAGCCCTGCTTTTCCATCAAGTCACATGTGGTTTGTATGATCTGCTCACGGACATTGCTCATTTCAACCTCTAAATATCGATCTGCATGAAAACCAGGTTTAGGGTTCGTTTCCTGATCTCATCCAAAGACGCATCCTTTGGCACACGTTCAAACCCAAGTCTTGTTGCCATCTCTGGACCACGAATATCCACAACCGTGTTGATCATATCTGCAACAGTGTGCAAATCGCTGACGACATTCGCTCTGCCCTTCACATCTTTTCCCTGAAGACGCAGCGTAACCTCTGCGTTATTTTGCAGATTGCGCCACCATTTGCCAAAGGTGAAGACGATCAGGTGATTCTCCTGACGCACATAACCGACAGGCACGGAAATACGCCTCCCTGTTTTTCGTCCTAAAAATTTCAATAGCATCAAATTAGCACTCATCAAACCATGCAAAGGCGAGCTCAAAAGCAGCTTCATTATGGGGTTCACAAGTTTGAATGCGCCTCTGGGAATTGGCGGGCCACCGCGATCAGCAGGTGCGGGTTGATGTGTATTTTCCATGACAGCTCCTGTGTCTATTACTTCTTCATATTTCTCTATATAAGTAGATATCTTTTTTATCTTTTCAATACTGACCAACAATGGTATTATAACGACTGGTCTATATAAAGTCAAGCCAGGAGAAAACAAATGTCATGTCCCATTTTGGTCATTGGAGCGCTCGGTAACGTGGGTGCTGAAGTTGTAAAAAGTTTACTGAGTGCAGGATACAAAGTCCGCGCATCGGATACTAATCCAGAAATGGTCAAAGAAAGGTTTGGCGCCACCGTGGAAGCGGTACGCTTTGACTTCACCGACCCAACTACCTACAAAGCAACCTTCATAGGCGTGGAAAAAATGTTCATCCTGCGCCCACCGCACATCACCAACATCAAACGCGACATGGTGCCATCCATTGACGCAGCGAAACGCGCGGGCGTAAAGCATGTCGTCTTTCTTTCGCTGATCGGGATCGAGAACGCGAAATATGTTCCGCACTATAAAGTGGAAACATATTTGAAGGAAGTGAATCTGCAAACCACCTTCCTACGCTGTAGTTTCTTCATGCAGAACTTGAACACCACGCACCGAAAAGAAATCAAGGAACGCAATGAAATCTTTGTCCCAGTTGGGAATGCAAAGACAAGCTTCATTGACGCGCGCGATATTGGAGCAGTGGCGGCTGTCGCATTGACACAGGATGGTCACGCGGGTAAAAATTACGACCTGACAGGCAGTGAGGCGCTGGATTACTGGCAGGCAGCAAAAATATTAAGTGAAGTTTTGGGAAGAGAAATCAAGTATAAAAATCCAAATCTGATTCATTTCTTCCTCGAAACCATGCGGCGCGGTACGCCATTCATGTTTGCATTGGTGATGACAGGGCTTTACACATCCACCCGTTTTGGCATGGCAGAACCAATAACCAATGAAGTGGAAAAACTAACTGGCAAAAAACCGATCACATTCAGAGAATACGTCACTGACTATAAAGAAAGTTGGGCTTAAGGATTTAAATCTTTGCGAGGCATCCACCAGCATCTTCGCAACACACTACATCGTCCCGACACTTGCACCGTGCGCCATATCGTCCCGATGTTCTTTCGGGAGCGCGGTGTGTTTTTTCGGGAGTGCAGGCGAACCATCTCCCATAAAGCTGAAAATTGCTTCGCTTATTCGGCTCGCAAATGCATATGTATGAATTATAATAACAATGATTAAACAAACCATCTATTCCCTCTGGAGGTAGACATGAACTTTCTTGTATGGATCATCTTTGGTGCAATTGCTGGCTGGATCGCAAGCATCATCATGAGTAAAAACAAGCAAATGGGAGCCATTGCCAATATCATCGTTGGCATTATCGGCGCTTTCCTTGGCGGCTACATTATGCAGCTCTTCGGCGCACAAGGTGTGACTGGCTTCAATTTCCCAAGCTTGTTTGTGGCAATAGTAGGCGCAGTCGTTTTGCTCTTCCTCGTAGGTTTATTCAGCGGCCGCCGTTAATAGGGTGATTGAAAAGTCTATAGCAAAGAGCTGTGCATCTTAGATGCACAGCTCTTTGCTATTTATAAAGATAATTCCATTCTCTCAGTCTGATAATGCCGGGAGAACCTTTGCGCTCACATCTCCAAACCCAACACGATAGCCATCTCCCTGACAATACCCTTTCATCGTGACAGTGTCGCCATCCTGTAAAAACTTTCGCGTTCCGCCATTGGGCAAAGTGATTGGTTTTTCGCCGCGCCATGTGAGTTCAAGCATCGAACCAAAACTATCTTTTGTTGGCCCGCTGATCGTGCCTGTACCGCATAGGTCACCCGTTCGCATGTTGCAGCCTGTCACTGTATGATGGGTCAACTGCTGGACAATGTTCCAGTACAAATATTTCATATTTGATTTGCTGATCGTGTGAGGCATATCCATCGACTCGCTTTGTAGAGTCACTTCCAGTTGAATATCATATCCATAGGCGGAATCAGTTTGCAGATACGGAAGAGGCGTCGGCTCCTGTCTTGGTCCAGCCACGCGGAACGGCTCAAGCGCATCCATCGTCACCACCCAGGGAGAAATTGAAGTAGCGAAATTTTTCGCAAGGAACGGTCCCAGCGGTTGATACTCCCAGGCTTGGATATCGCGCGCGCTCCAGTCATTTAGCAGCACCATTCCAAAAATATGTTCATGCGCTTGATCGGCGCGAATGGGTTCACCCTGTTCATTACCTGTGCCGATAAAAAACCCCATCTCCAATTCAAAATCCAATGAACGTGACGGCATAAATTGCGGCGACGATTCATTTGCAGGAAGCACCTGCCCGCGCGGACGGCGAATATCTTCCCCCGAAAGAATCACAGAACTCGCACGTCCGTGATAACCAACGGGCAGATGCAGCCAATTGGGCATCAAAGAATTTTCCTTCCCGCGAAACATGATCCCCACATTGGTGGCATGTTCGCGCGACGCATAAAAATCGGTGTAATCACCAATGTCAACAGGCAGGTGCATTTGGATTTCTTTCGCTGGAAGGAATACACGCGACCGCATCGCATCATTCTTTAACGGGGAGCTGTCACTGCTCAACAAGCTTATCAACCGCTGACGCACTTCCCGCCACACATCCCGCCCCGCAGACATGAATCGATTCAAGGTTGGGTCAACAAAGAAACCATATTGTTTATCAAATAATTTTTCTTCATCAATAACAGAGAGGTCAACGACCCAATCCCCGATCCGCGTGCCAACCCTGGGCTTTTGATTCAGCTTCGTCGAGAACACCCCATACGGAAGGTTTTGAATTGGGAAATCTGAATTAGGATGTACTTCGATAAATGATTTGAGAGGCATGTTGTTTCCTTAAAGTAGTGCGTCGCACCTTACTCGTTGGGATAATCTAACCGACAAGATTCTGCTACTTAATAAGATAAATCTACCATTTTGGTGCGACGCACCCTCATTCCAGCAACCCCAGCTTTTGCAAATCTTCGCGCGGCTCATCAAAACTGCAGCTGCCAAACGAAACGATCTGATGACGCACACGCATGATCTCTGAAATGGCCGCACGCAGGTCTTTCCAAGCAAAACCTGATTCATCAAATACGAAGTTTGCGGGGTCTTCATCTTCAAGGATAGCTTGAGTTTGTTCAACTGACAAATTATTCGCAGCGGCCAATATACCCGCACCAAACACATTGAGAAAACCATGCATTTTGGTTTGCACACCTTCGTTATAATGCCGCACTGGATGATGCAAGCCCGCCGTACACTTTATGGAAACACCGGCATCTCGAGCTGTTGCAATCGCCCAAGCCACCTGTTCCGTGGACGGGAATGCTTCAGCAACCACGCCGCCTGTCCGCAATTTGAAACCGACATGTTTATCTTTGATCTTTCGTAAAGCGCGGATTAATTTTTCAGCGCGTTCCTGCCACCCATCATGAAATGGCGCTTCGAAGAAAACGGTCAATCCGTTTTTGTTGAGAATATCCGCTGCCTTCTTCACCAGATCATGAGCGACGGAACCGCCGCTCAGCGTAGTTGCAGGTAACGCAACTTCGAATACGTCCACGACAACGCTTTCACCGTGCAATTTACGGAAAGCAAGAATATCTTCAATATCGAGTTTTAGGTTTTCGAGGCAGTCATTCACATCCTCGCCGCCGCGCCCCAAAGCGGAGAAAGTCAACACCCCTGTGCCTGGAAATACCTGCTTCGCAAGCTGTGACAGTTCAATCAGCCGTTTCGCAGGGATGATAAACCGTGAAAGCATCCAAACTTCATCAGCCTGCTGATACTTCACAAAATTGCGGATCGCTTCGTTGAGCGGCAAACTCGCAGGTGGATAAAGCCCCGCGTAGTCAATGATCTGGGAGAGAAATATTTTTAAACTGTTATTCATACAAGCAAATTATAGTCTGAATATTTTAGATCAAGCCTGTGTCTGTAAACAAAATCCTTTTACTGAAAAAGTCGTGAAAAGAAAAACTTTGGCTTTTTATCTTTTTGCAATTGTTTTTTCAAGTCTGCAATAATGTCCTGATAGGCAGGGTTACCGATCTGGTTATTCAATTGATAAGGGTCAACATCCAGATCGTAAAACTCTGAAAGATCTTCCTCTGTTTCGGCATAGACATAACGCCCGGTATGGATCGCCGACCAGATACCCCGCGGCGGCCACGCTTCCAGCAGAATATGGTCACGCCACTTCTGCCCCGGTTCGAACAAGTCCAGCAGCGATTTCCCATCCACCCGATAAGGAATATTAATTCCCGCCAGTTCGTAAAGCGTGGGCGCAATATCAATATTACCTACCAACCGATCTTCCATGTAAGGTGCCGGCACAAGCGCAGGGTACCGCATTGCAAACGGCACATGCGATGATTCTTCATAGAAGGTGCTCTTCGAATCAATACGATGTTCACCCCAATGCAGGCCATTGTCAGAAAGATAAATGATGACTGTGTTATCCAGCTGGCCAGTCTCCTTGAGCTTGGCAAGGATCTCACCGATCTTTCTATCCAGCGCAATCAGCGTTAAGATTTCCCTGCGGCGCTTATCATCCATTCGCCTCAACTCATCGGGTGTTAGCAATGGCTTGTTACTAATTGACGTTGGCTTATCCGACAAATCAAACTCATTAACACTCGGCGCCGAATATTCGGGCAATTGATCGTAAAGCGGCAGATCCTCCTCGGCTGGCGTAGCAGGCGTATGCGGCGCATTCGGCGCAAAGATCAACAGGAAAGGCTCAGGCTGCTTCGAGGCCTTATCCAGAAATTCGATTGCATAATCCGAAAGAATATAAGTAATATAGCCGGGGTGTATTCCCCATTCGCCATCCACATTCAATTCAGGATCTTTATAAGCAGATTCCCCGGACCTAAAGGCAACCCATGAATCAAACTCCGGCCTCGGCTCACCCACCCATGAGTTCAAATATTTACCAACCAGACCCGTGTAATATCGATTCTCGTGGAGAGCCGCTATAACGGTCTCAATATTTAATGGGTCCTTGTTTTCACGAACCAGATGATTATGAGCATACATTCCCGTAAAGATACTGGAGCGGCTCGGACAGCAGAACGGCGTTGTGACATATCCCCTGGAAAAAGTAACGCCCTGATCAAAAATCCCCGCCTGTGTATTTGGCATATACTGCATTGTGTCATAACGCTGATCGTCTGAAATAATGATGAGAAAATTCGGGCGAGGCGCGTTATTCACAGAACAACCACCCGCAACTGCCGACAAAGTCAGCACAATTAAAGCAACCAATACTATTTTTTTGAAAGTCATCAAAACCTCTGCAAATTTGAGTTGCAAAGATTGTAGCATAAAGCCTCTTGATCGTTTTTTATTTCAACGTGATCTGGTCAAGTTGAAATTCCAACAGCTCGCGCAAATTAGTTCTTTCCAAAATGAAATGCGGGATCTGTCCCTCAAGCAGCAGCATCACAAACCCGTGGACAATTCCCCACGCTGACAACGCCGCCAAATCTGAAGATCCGCTTCGCAATACACCCGCAGCCTGATTCGCCTCGACGATCATTTTCACCAACTGAAAGTTTCTCTGTGACTCCGCCACGAACTGGGGATATTCCTTTTCCTTCTCCAACACAGCTGAAAACATAACCTTGAATCGATCAGTGTCATCCATCGCAAACTGGACATAGGCCCAGGCAGCTTCAACCAACTGCCTCGATGGTTCCGTCTTATATTTCTTAGCAGCCATATCGATACGTTCATACAATTGACGAAATCCTTCTGTGGAAATGGCGGCGATCAACGCTTGTTTATCTTCAAAATGAGCATATGGCGCCGAGTGACTCACTCCCGCTTTCAACGCCACCTTCCGCAGGGATAGTCCGCTCACGCCATCTTTTGCAAGGATTTCCACTCCCGCTTTGATGAGCGCATTCTTCAAGTCACCGTGATGATATGTTTTCTTTTTCGACATATTAAGAACCTTCTCACCACAGAGAACACGGAGCACACAGAGAAATATTTTTTGATTCTCCGTGAACTCTGTGGTCTCCGTGGTTAAGTCTTTTGAATCTTGACACTGTCAAGATTATAGATAATAATTATTCTGTTGTCAAGAAAAAAATCTGTGGTTGAATAGCCTTGAGCGTTTTACGCAAAAGGTGTACACCTGCACTGGCGTGCGGCGCAAGTGTCGAAACCAACGAGTTTTCAAATAACGGATACTTTCATACAATGCGGTGGTTTCGATACGTTCCTCGCTTCTGCTCGGAACTACTCAACCACCAGAGGACTCTTAAAATGTCTGAATACCAACCCTATAAACAACAAGTTGTGGATACCTGCCATACCCTGCTCGAACGCGGTTATCTGAAAGCCACCGAGGGCAACATTTCCGCGCGCATCAGCGGACAAAATACATTCGCCGTCACCCCATCCAATTATGATTATGCCAAAATGCAAGTGGACGATATTTGCATTCTCAATTTTGACATGCAGCAAATCGAGGGTGAAATGAAGCCGTCCATTGAAAGTGGAATGCACGCCGCGGTTTATCAGGAGCGGGCGGATGTACATTGCATCATCCACACACACCAACCCTACGCCAGCGCACTGGCATTGATCAAAATGCCGATTCCCGCTTTATTCGATGAGCAAGTCAGATTTCTGGGCCGCAGCGTGGACATCATCCCCTACGCTCCATCTGGGACAAGTTTTCTCAAGAATGCAGTCAAATCCAAAGTGAAGAATAACAACAATGCCTTCATCCTGCAAAATCACGGTGTGCTGGTCTTCGGCGGAACCATGGAACAAGCTATTCACAATATGGCTCTGCTCGAAAAATGCGCGTTGACCTATTTGCTCGCAATCATGACCGAAAAGAAAATCTTTAAAATTCCATTTCCTATCCGCGAAGTAGCGTTTGCTAAATTGCGGGCGGATGAGAAGAAATTTGCAGAAATATAAAAAGTCTGTTGGTCGAGTAAGGCGAGTGCTCTTCGAGCCTGTATCGAGACCACCAGTTAAAGATGAAATTAAGATTTGGGTGTGTTTCATTTCAGTTGAAACCGTCCCGAAGGTTGACACAAGCGACCAAATTTTCTCGACAAAACCTTCGGGACGTTCTTTTTGTCAACTCATTTGAAACACACCCTTAAGATTTGTGGTCTCGATACATTCCTCGCCAAAAAGCGGCTCGGAACACTCGACCACCAATAACTATAAGGATTTTTCATGACACAACAATACGCCATCTCCGAATACCCAAACGTGGACGAAGTCTACTCTAAACTTGAAACCCTCATTAGCCAGCCAATCCGTCCCGTCAATCGCGAAAAGATGAGGGAGTATCTTAATTATTTTGATACTCAATGTGTGCGCTCGAAACAATTAACAGATGAAGCCAAGAAGATCATCCCTGGCGGTGTGCAGCATAATCTCGCGTTCAATTACCCATTTCCAATTGCAATCGAAAAAGCCAATGGCGCATATCTATGGGACGCAGATGGAAATCAATACATAGATTTTCTACAAGCAGGCGGACCCACCATTTTAGGCAGTAACTACGCGCCTGTGCGTGAAAAAGTAATTGAGATGCTGCAAACCTGCGGGCCTGTCACGGGGCTATTCCATGAATATGAATTAAAACTCGCACAGCTTGTTCAACGCTTTATGCCTTCGATAGAAATGTTCCGCATGTTAGGCTCAGGGACAGAAAGTGTGATGGCAGCAGTCCGCGCAGCCAGGACATTCACGAAGAAAAAATATATTATCAAAGTCGGCGGCGCATATCACGGCTGGAGCGACTCGATGGTCTACGGCCTGCACATCCCAGGCACTGGGCGATTGGAGGCAAAAGGGATTCCACGCGGCGCAAGCGCATCCACACACGAGTTTTATCCAAATGCTCTCGGGGCGCTGAAGCGTCAACTTTTTTTGAACAGGTTTCGGGGCGGCAGCGCGGCGGTCATTGTCGAACCTGTTGGCCCTGAAAGTGGGACACGTCCAGTTCCATATGATTTCAATCAAAAAGTCCGTGAGTTGTGTGATGAGTTCGGTACGCTGCTCATCTTCGACGAAGTGGTAACAGGTTTTCGTTTGGGACTCGGCGGCGCGCAGGGATATTTCAATGTAAAACCTGATATCACGGTGTTTGGAAAATGTATCACGGGCGGATATCCGATGGCGGGCGGAGTCGGCGGGCGGCGTGATGTGATCGGGACGTTTGCAGCAGGAATTGGCGGCACAGGTGAACGCGCGTATATTGGCGGTACGCTCTCGGCAAATCCGCTTTCGTGCGTGGCAGGTTATTATGCCTTGCTTGAAATGGAAAAAACAAACGCGGCAGTGATTGCAGGCAAGGCTGGTGACAGGCTCACCAAAGGGCTGCAAGCCATCATTGAAAAACATTCCCTGCCATTCGTCGTTTACAATCAGGGATCGATTGTTCATCTTGAAACAGCCGGCACAATGCTGCTCGATTTTAAACATCCCTTGCGCCTGCTGAAAGAACTCAAGCCGCGCAAACATATGATGGAAGAAATGGGTGCGGCATACATGGCAAATGGCCTGGTCACACTCGCGGGCTCGCGCATGTATACTTCAATGGCCGACACAAATGAAGTGATCGATGACGCGCTGAATCGTTTTGAAAATGTGTTAAAAGAATGTCATGCATAAACTTTTAATTCTATCCAAAGAGGCAGGACAATATCGTTTGTTGATCGAGAAGGCGCGTCTGCCTGATCTCACCATTGAGTCGACTCTGACTCCAGAGATTGACATTGTCTTCGGCTCACCCAGCCTGATCAAAGACGCGCTCGCCTCCCTCCCCGCCCTGAGCTGGGTACAGACCACCTCAGCTGGGGTCGAGGCTTTGACAAATCCCGCTGCGCGCCGCGATTACATTTTAACGAATGCCCGCGAAGTCTTCGGCGGACTCATGTCTGAATATGTGATTGGCTATTTGCTGGCGCATGAAAGAAAAATATTTGAGCTTCAACAATCACAGCTATCCAAAGACTGGAATGACGCAGATACCGGCACATTGCGCGGAAAAACCATCGGCCTGCTCGGGGTCGGCTCCATCGGCGCGGAAGTGGCGCGCACCGCAAAATTTTTCAACATCAATGTGCGGGGGTATACAAGGGAAAGTGAAACAAGCAAACACGTAGACAAGTATTTTCACCCTTCTAGATCCACTCTGGAGTCCGACAGCTTGCTGTCGAAACAGCAGCAAGCTGCTGCACTCCAAAGCTTTGCCAGTGGACTTGATTATCTTGTCAGTATCCTCCCCAACACAAAAGACACGCGCAAAATCGTAGACGCAAATCTACTGGCTGTACTTCCGTCCCACGCCCTATTCATCAACGTCGGGCGCGGCTCAGCTGTGGACGAATCTGCTTTAATCGACGCATTAAATCAAAACAAAATTGCAGGAGTGGTGTTGGATGTCTTTGAACAGGAGCCTTTGCCCACAGAGCATCCATATTGGACGACAAAGAATTTAATGATGACCTTCCACACTTCCGCGCCAAGCCTGCCGGAAGATATAACTAAAATATTTATCGAGAATTATCCATTGTTCAATGAAGGCAAGCCATTAAAATATGAGGTGGATTTTGAGCGAGAGTATTAACCTTCTCACTGAGCGGTGCTGGCGTACTTTGCGAACGCAGTCGAAGCTCCGCCCAGTACAAGTTTGACCCTAAGATTGAGCTTTCACTTGAGCCTGTCCTTCGACTGCGCCGTAAGAACAGCGGCTCCGCTCAAGACGAACACACCAAAGGAGCATTCATGACAACAGAATACAAACTTTACCCATATCGCTGGGTGGTGCTGGCCGTCTTCATGTTCATCAATCTCACCATTCAAACCTTGTGGATTTCGTATGCGCCCGTCACAGGTCCAGCCGCACAATTTTATGGCGTAACAGATTTGCAGATCGGCCTGTTATCCATGGTATTTATGATCGCTTTTATTCCCCTGTCCATTCCCGTTTCGTGGGTCATTGACACCTATGGATTTAAAATCGCTGTAAGCATCGGCGCGATATTGATGAGCATCTTCGGCATCCTGCGCGGACTCGCGGGCACAAATTACACTTTGGTCTTATGGAGCACAATCGGCATCGCTGCTGCCCAGCCATTTTTATTAAACGCATGGACAAAAGTCCCCGCCAACTGGTTTGCCATCGAGGAACGCGCCACAGCGGTTGGCATTGTCACGTTGGGAAATCTCATTGGCACTGCACTCGGCCTGGTCCTAACCCCCGTTCTTTTTGAGACGATGTCGATCCCAACCATTCAATTAATTTATGGAGGCATCGCGGCATTTTCATCGATTCTCTTCATTTTTTTCTCACGCGAAACCCCTCCCACTCCACCCTGCCCGCCCGGAGGTGAAGTTCGCGCATTGATGTTGGATGGCTTGAAACATGCCTTCACGGTCAAGCCGTTTTGGTTTGCATTGCTGGTCTCTTTCATTGGACTTGGAATCTTTAACGGTGTCACTACCTGGATCGAAAACATTATCCGCCCGCGCGGATTCACTCCCACAGATGCGGGCACACTCGGCGCATTGATGATCGTGGGCGGAGTCATCGGCGCAGTGCTGATTCCCGCCCTGTCTGATAAACAACACAAGCGGCAGCTTTATCTTTATGTTGCATTGATCGGCGCAATCCCAGGCTTGATTGGATTAACATTCGCGACCAACTCCACGCTGCTATTTGCTTCCGCCTTCGTAATGGGATTCTTCCTCGTCAGCGCGATGCCGATTGCCATGCAATATGCCGCTGAAGTGACACAGCCTACTCCCGAAGGGACTTCCAATGGGCTGATTCAACTTTTCGGGCAGACTTCAGTGGTTTTCGTTTTTATTATGGAAGCATTGAAAACTTCGGATGGCTCTTTTACACCTGCACTTTTGCTTGCAATCGGGTTACTATTGGCCAGTGTTTTCTTTGTAAATCATATGAAAGATCCAAAGCCACTGATGTAATTTTGGAGCAAATATGTCCCCAACTTTAAGTGACATGCGCGAAGCTGCGGAACGGATCAAGCCTTATGCGCATCGCACGCCTGTCTTGACCAATGAAAGTTTGAATCAGCAAGTTGACGCGCGGGTATTTCTCAAGTGTGAGAATTTTCAAAAAGTAGGCGCGTTCAAATTTCGCGGCGCATGCAATGCAGTCTTTTCACTAAATAATGAAGAAGCCTCAAACGGAGTCTGCACACATTCATCGGGAAATCATGCGGCGGCATTGGCTCTCGCGGCGAGAATGCGCGGAATCCCCGCCTATATCGTGATGCCAAATAATGCTCCCGATGTAAAGAAAGCCGCAGTTGCAGGTTATGGCGGCATCATTACTTTTTGTGAACCGACGCTCGAAGCACGCGAATCTACTTTGCGGAAAATACATCAGGAAACAGGCTCGACAGTTGTTCATCCATACAATGATGAACGTGTGATTGCGGGCCAAGGCACGGCAGCATTGGAATTACTTGAAGATTATCCCGATCTCGATGTCATCATCACCCCGGTTGGCGGCGGTGGATTATTAAGCGGCACATCCATTGTGGCAACTGAACTCAAGCAGGGAATCCGCGTAATCGCAGGCGAACCTGAAATGGCGGATGATGCTTTTCGCTCAATAAAAGCTGGCGAGATCATTCCATCTACCAACCCAAAGACAATTGCAGATGGTTTGCTGACTTCACTAGGCGCACTTACTTTCCCCATTATTCAAAAACACGTTGAACAAATTGTCACAGTGAGCGAATCAGCAATTATTGAATCTATGAAATTTGTTTGGGAACGCGCGAAGATCATCATCGAGCCATCGTCTGCGGTGGCGATTGGGGTTTTGTGGGAAAAGAAAATCGATCTAAGCGGACTCAAAGTTGGAGTCATCATCAGCGGCGGCAATGTAGATCTGGAAAAATTACCATGGCAAAGATAATCTCAATTGCAAATGGTGGTTTCGATACGGACTACGCTATCGCTCAGTCCTACTCGACCACCAGCAAATGATAAAACAGGAATCGTTCAATGACTGAACCCGTTATCCTTGCCGTTGACCTTGGCACATCAAGTATGAAAGTTGCGCTGATCACTAT
>JBBSCM010000043.1:0-18345 GCA_038250295.1 Anaerolineales bacterium
AGGCAAATGATCTGTTTCTGCGGCAAGTTTTGCAGCGCGCGCAAAGAGAAAATCGCCGGTCAATACCGTGGCTGGCGGGGACCAACGCGCATTCAACGTTGGCATACCGCGGCGAAGCAACGAGCCGTCGATCAAATCATCATGGACGAGCGTGGCGGTGTGCAGGAGCTCCACAGCCGCACACAGGGTGACGATCTTTTCAAGCGGCGCACCCAGCATATTTCCGACGAGCAGGCCGAGGGTAGGTCGGATGCGTTTGCCTCCCGCCGCCAATAAATGCTCGAGAGCGGCGCGCAAGTCCGGATGTGAATCATCCGCCTGAGTCCGCATTCGTTCTTCAACGAGTTTAATTTGTTCCTGTACAGGTGAGAAAAAAGTTACCGCGTTCAAATCAGTCTCCCCATGCAAAGAGCCGCGCCGCGTTGGCGGTTGTGATGCTGGCGATCTCCGCAGGGCTTTTGGAATGGATTTCTGCTATTTTATCAGCAATATGATGAACAAAGGCAGGTTCGTTCCTTTTGCCACGAACTGGCACGGGAGAAAGAAATGGGGAGTCGGTTTCAATTAGAATTTTGTCAAGCGGAATCTGTCTGATAATTCCTCGTTTTTCTTCCGCGTTTTTGTAGGTTACTGGGCCAGTGACGCCGATATAAAAATTTAAGGCAAGCGCTTTTTGCGCAGTTTCGAGAGTTCCATTGAAAGAATGTAAAACGCCTGGCCTCTCCGCGAGCGTTCCTTGCAAGCCGTTTTTCCATTCTTCTAAAATTGTCAGCAAATCCACAGAGGCGTCGCCGAACCACGCATCCTTCTCCTCGCGCATATGAATAATAACTGGCTTGTCCATTTCCTTTGCGAAAGCTAATTGCTGTTTCAGAATTTCGCGTTGAATGGCACGCTTGTCATCATCTTTCACCCAGTAATAATCAATGCCGATCTCGCCAATGGCAACCACTTTCGGATGCTTCGCCAGCTCTTTTACTTCCTGAAAAGTCCCTTCGGAGAATTCCTCCAGATCAGTTGGATGGAACCCAACCGCCGCATACACGCTGGGATTGGACTCTGCCAACCGCACCGCATCTCTACTGGACCTGTGGTGGAGTCCCGGCACGAGCATCCGAATCACCCCTGAATCATTTGCGCGTTGAATTACTTCCGCGCGGTCAGGGTCGAATTTGTTGTAATCGAGATGGCAGTGGGTGTCGGTGAGTGTCATAAATAATTTTCGCCGCCAGTTATTTCCTGACGGCGATTTTCTTTGTAGATTTTTTGCTTACTTTATATTTTGTTTTCTTTTCGCCAACTCGTTTGTTTGGAACAAGAGAAATTAAGGTGCGTAAGGCATTGTTGACACTTTCGGAATCGGGGAAAAATTCCGCCACATCAGGTTCAAGAGTAATTGTCGGCCCAAAGTGTTGCACCGTAATTGTACCGTCTTCGTTATGAATACGAACGGTATATCCTTTTTGCCTGCCGAGGTGGTATTTTCCACGCACGCCTTTTTTGCCGGTGAAATCGTATTCAGGCAACATGCCGTCGTCATAATCTTTGGGGTCGATATTATTCACGTTTTTCATAACAATATTTTCAAATTATACTGTCATTACTTTGATGAGTTAATTGTCAGCAATTCTCATGATGAGTAATGTCGCTGCGAGGCGCTCTCCCTGGCACCGCCCGCCAGGGCAAATGTGCGCCGCACGTGATTTGCTAAGCCAATCATGCAGGTGAGCAGTCTCCTAATAATAGGGGATTGCTTCGTCGGGAAGAGCGCCCTCCTCGCAATGACGGAAATAACTACTTTATCCCCGCAACTTTCAAACCATCTTGTAATATGGCTTGTACTTTATCAGCATGCCGCGTCTCGGTGTACACACGCAGGATCGGTTCCGTTCCGCTAAAGCGGATCAACATCCAGCCGCCATCTTCGAGCCTGAATTGGAAACCATCCACGGTCACGACTTCGGTTACCTTCAAACCGCCCAGTGTGGCGGGATAGTTATCACGGATGATTTGCTTGCGGGCTTCAGGATCGCCGCTAAAGGGGCTATCAATACGATCATAGAAATATTCACCGCCGACTTTCTCAAATAAATCCTTGAGTAATTCGGTGGGTTTCTTGCCAGTCTTCACCATGAAGTCGAGTATATACAAGCCAGCCAAAATCCCATCACGTTCAGGGACATTTCCACGGAAAGCATATCCGCCAGATTCTTCGCCGCCAATAAGCGCGTTAGTTTCGGTCATCTTTGGGGCTACATATTTGAATCCCACACCGGTCTCATGCACAGGGACTCCGTAAATCTCGCCGAGCTTGTTCAGCATATTTGTTGTGGAAAGGGTTTTGACAATATCGCCGCGTTCGCCGCGCACTTCGAGCATATAGTATGCCAGCAGACCAAACACTCGGAGTTGATTAATGAACTTGCCGTTTTCATCACCGATACCGCAGCGGTCTGCATCGCCATCGGTAATAAGGAGTACGTCAGCTTTGTTATCAACTGTCGCTTTCAAACCCACGTCAATATTTGGTTGAATAGGCTCAGGACGTTTCATCTCAGGAAAGGATGGGTTGCGGTGGTTGTGAATTTCGATAACGCGGGTTTTTCCGCCCGCCAGCAGGCGTGGAAACCAGCCCATGCCGTTGCCCCACATCGTATCCACCATTACGGTCAAGCCTGCGTCTTTGATGGGTTGCAGGTCGATCAATCCATCACGGGTCAAGTGTTCGATGTACGGAGTTGCTGCGTCAAATTTGACAATATTTCCCTCAGACACGCCAACGGAATACGCAACACGCAACACGTCTTTCGCATCATCAGGAATTGAAGACTCAATCTGAATCAACCCTTCTGGGTCAATTGCGCCGCCAGTGTCATTGCGGACTTTGAATCCGTTGTCAGTGGGTGGGTTGTGACTGGCTGTAATATTTACCGCTCCGGCAGCTTTCTTATTCACAACAGCATAAGCAATGACCGGTGTGGGCGTGGCTTCTTGAGTTAAGTAAACTTTGAGTCCGTTGCCAGCCAGCACTTCCGCAACTGCTGCTGCAAAGTGCTCGCTGCTAAAACGCATGTCGTGCCCAACGACCACAAACTGTCCCTTTTTGCCTTGAGCCAGCATATAAGACGCAAATCCCTGCGCGCAGCGGCGCACATTATCAAACGTGTAATCTTCTGCGATCACTCCGCGCCAGCCGTCCGTGCCGAATTTAATTTTTTGTGCCATGTGTTTTCTCCTATTTGAGATTTCTCTACCGTACATCAGGCTTTTTTTACCGCTAAGAGCGTTAAGTTCGCAAAGATTTAAAGGTTTTCTTCGCGTTCTTTGCGAGCTTCGCGGTTCAAATTTGGTATTTGTATGGTAGTAAGTTTTAGATAATAAAATTATAATTGAATTAAATGACGCTTTGAGCGCGTTTTATCATGTTCAATACTTGTTCATTTGCATTGATTGGATATAAATTGATATTGGGATATTCGTTTTGGAATACTCTAAAAATCTCATCAGCGAATGCCTGCCCAATGCTTTCCACATCCTGAAAATCCAGAATAATTTCCTTAAACCTTTCAAAGCGTGTTAATAACCGTTTAGCTTGTGAGCGGGATATTAGATTTTCCTTTCCATGCTGCGCTAGAAATACAGGGATGTGAGTTTTTGTAAACCCATAATCATCGTTTCCTGAATAGTAATCAAAAACATCTTTTGTCGTTTGAGTTGAATCCAGTCTGATTTTCATATTAATGCTGGTGCCTTCAACAATATCAGCTTTATCTTCTACCAGCCAGTCACTACCATCAGTGCTATTTGCCTTGCTGAAATGGGCAAAATATAAATTTCCTGACGCAATCGAAAAATTATCAAAAATTCTCGAAGAAAAAAATATCCCTTCACCAGAGTGTCTTTTAGGGTCTGTGGTAAGTTTTCCTTTGGATAATTCAAGGATTGCATGAAGTATATCGTTCAACCCCAATTCCTTTTGTATTTTATTGAAGATGCCAATACCATCATCAGTCACACAGATTTTGATTTCACTTAAAGTCCGCTTGATATTTATAATTACTTTTTTTCCATTGGAATGATCAATTGCGTTATTAAGCATCTCCGTGAAGCCATAATAGCAAATTTTATGAATATTATCTGATACATCGCTTAGTAAAGGTGAAATTTTTTCACGCCAAACAATATCTTCTTCTAATCCTTTTAAGGATAGTTGAAAGATTGAATCGATAATTGGCTTTAGTGAATATATTCTGTCGCGTGTATTTCCTTTAACAATTATGGAGCCATCTTTTATTAATTTATTGATATGCCTCAATACTGCCTGACGGGAAATTGAAAAATTTTCCGCTGTTAAAATAGCAATATCATTAGGGTGTTCTTCAATATTGAAGATAATGAAGTTACGAATTTCTTGAGTCTGCCTTGGCGTCATAAGATCATCCTTATTGTCAACATTTCATATCTTTATTGTAAACATTATTGAGATTATTGTCAACATACATTTGCGTCCGAAAAGAGAACTCCGAGATGATTCTCGGAGTTCAAAATTTTACGGGGTGGCAGTTACTTCAATAGTTGGAGGCGGGAGTGGAGTTGGCGTGGATGTCTCCAACGCGGCGGGTGTGGGGGTGAACGTGGCGGTTGGGGGCATGGGCGCTTCGCCAGACATCAAAATCTGCCATGCAATTTCCAGATCACCTGATGCAACCACAGGGAATGCGGGTAAATTATTCAACGCCAAATTCAAACGTGAAATGACTTGTTTTAATACTTCGTTATCTGTTTCAATCTGTAATTCTACAAGCAGGTCATGTGCTGATTGCACATCTTCTCTTGCCAGACCAAAATTACTTTGCGCGAGATATAACCTTGCGCGCCCAAGCATGTCTAATGCGCGGGTCATCATCACTTCATGTTTCAATTCCAATAAAGTTTCATCCTGTGCTGATAGAATTTTAGTTTCCAGCGCAGCTTGAATTTCATCAAGTTTCGTAAGTGAGGCAGTGTGTGCTTCGATGGATTTTTCCAATGCTTCTACCCGGCCATTGGTTTCAGTAAGTTGAGTTTGCAACGCTTCCACTTCAGAGGCAAGTTGATCGATTTGGGCACTATTTTGTTCAACAGGCACAATTAGTTTTTCATTTAAGAACGGTAGTCCATAATATAACGCCGCGCCGATCCCGCCAATCACCAAAAGTATGACGATCAATCTTAACAAAGCGCGCAGAAAATTGACAAATGCCCGCCCCAAACGCGAAAGGAAGGATGGCTGATCTTCAACAGATTCTTGCGCAGGCTGACTCTTCTCGATCAAGGCAGGCGGCGCATCTTCCTCGACGGGAACTATGGCACTGTTTCGAGAATCGTTTAGCTCCTCTTCAAAGAAGGACTGCATTCGCCCGAGCAAATTCTTTCCGACGCCGCGCACTTTGGCGCAATCCTCCACAAAATCGAACGGCCTGGCCGCAATGATATTCCCTGCGACGGTACGCGTAACGTCGGGGATCTTTGTCAGCGTGTGAAGTTCTGCGGTATTAAGAAAAGTGAGAAAATCTGTCATGTTTCACCTTTATATATTTTTCTGTATTGTATCATTCGATGCAATTTGTTTGCTATAATCCCTCCTATGATTTACCTTGACTATGCCGCCACCACTCCCGTTGACCAGCGCGTACTCGACGCGATGATTCCTTATTTTCGCGAATCCTATGGGAATCCATCCTCGGTCCATCGTTATGGACAGAAGGCAGAAGCTGCTGTAGATGGGGCGCGTGAGAAAGTAGCTGCCATCCTTCGTTGCAAAGCAGAAGAGATCATTTTTACCTCCTGCGGTTCTGAATCGGACAACCTCGCCATTCGCGGTGCTGCAATGGCAAAACGGAATGCTTCAGGGGAAAAGTGGATTCTCACTTCCAAAACTGAACATCACGCGGTCAGTAAAACCGCGGAACAACTCGAAAAAGAATATGACTTCCTGCTTGAATGGCTGGATGTGGATGAACATGGCACGATCACGCCTGAGTCGCTGAACAAAGTAGTTTGTAGCGACACAGCATTGGCTTCTGTGATGTATGCCAATAATGAGATTGGCACGATCAATCCGATCAGTGAACTTGCCGAAACTGCGCGTAGTCATAATATTGTCTTCCATACAGATGCAGTGCAAGCCGCAGCGTATCTGGATGTAAACGTTGAAAAACTTGGCGTGGATTTGATGTCACTTGGAGGGCATAAATTTTATGGACCAAAAGGCGTAGGGGCCTTATATGTACGCAAAGGAACGGGACTTGTGCCTCATCTAACAGGCGGCGGACAGGAATTCGGCGTGCGTGCCGGGACACATAACGTGCCCTACATTGTTGGCTTTGCCGAAGCGTTGCGTCTTGCTGCTGAAGAACGTGAGGAACGCACGACTCATGTCAAGCCGTTGCGCGATCAGGTCATTGGCCATGTGCTCGAAGAAATACCCGATTCGAAATTAACGGGTCATCCTGAAAACCGTTTACCAAACCATGCGTCTTTTGTTTTCAAAGACGTGGATGGCAATCTATTATTGCAGCTTCTTGACTCTGCTGGTTTCGCCTGCTCATCTGGCTCGGCCTGCAAAACAGGGAATCCCGAGCCGAGTGAAGTGATCACATCATTGGGTTATTCCCGTGATTGGGCGTTGGGTTCATTACGTGTGACACTTGGTGTAAATTCGAGTGCTGAGCAAGTAGAATCTTTCTTGAAAGCTTTGCCTGAGTTGGTCGAAAAAACAAGAAAATTGAATCACGGGTAATTATCCGTTCATCAAGGTTAATTTTTGAAAACCCAAATCATCACCCTCGAATCTCACGATGACCTCATCTCTGTCCGCGATAAATTTGCGTGGGCGAAGACGCCGCGGATTTTGCTGGTCTGGCCGAAGTATGAGCAGGTATCGTTGCGTTTGCTGGATTTGAAAGTCTTGCAAAGGCATGCTGATTCATTGGGCGCGAAACTGGGATTGGTTACCAGGCGTTCTAATGTGCGGCGGGATGCGGAGTCGCTGGGCATTCCCGTATTTGAATCAACCACTACTGCTCAAAAGGATCAATGGCCTGAGTCCGCTCCGAGGAGCAGGCGTGTTCCAAAAGCGCCGCGACGTGATCTGCGAGGAATGCGAGATACCGTTTACGAGAAAGAAGCGTCATGGCGGACGGCTCTGTTCGGGCGGGTGATCACTTTCACAGCGGGAGTCATGGCCGTTTTAGCAGTAGCAGGCCTCTTCGTCCCGCATGCCTCGCTGACCTTATATCCCGAAGCTCAGACTCAAAGTGTGGTCATTCCGGTTAGTGCGAGTGAGTCTGTTGAGTCAGTATCCGTAACAGGAGCGATCCCTGCGCGGGTGTTATCTGTTATTGTGGATGCAGAACAATCTCTTACCATCACAAACAAGATCGCAGTGCCAAAATCAAAATCCCACGGAGTTGCGCGTTTCACGAATTTGAGCCAGGGTGAAGTGATCATCCCGGCGGGGACAGTGGTTTTGACTCAACAGTCGCTTCGATTTGTAACTTTACATGAAACGCGATTGCCTGCGGGCGTTGACGAATTTGTGGATGTGCCAATTGAAGCGTTGGAGCCGGGCATGCGGGGAAACGTTTCTGCTGATACGATCACAACCGTAGAAGGACCGCTGGGGTTGTCTGTTACAGCGGGGAACCCGGGCCCGGTCTCTGGCGGCACGGATATACAAGTTATCGGCGCAACAGACAAAGACCGCTCAAAATTGAGCGAAATCGTTTTTGAAAATTTGAGCCGATCTGCGGAATCGCAAATACGCGGACAGATCAAATCTGACGATCTTTTATTATTGGATACATTTGAGGCCGCAAATATTTTGCGGGAGCAATTTGACCCGCCTGTAGGGCAGGCCGGGAGCGCCCTGCTGCTCAAAATGCAGGTTGAATTTACCGCCCGCTATATTTCAGCAAGTGATCTTGATCAATTAACTCAATCTACGTTAGATGCTTCCATTGCGAAAGGGTTTGACCCATTTGGAGATATGGTCTTGAAATCAATGGCCGACCCCATAACGGATTCGTCCGGCATTACACATTTTGAATTGGAAGTGACGCGGACCTTACTCCGCAAAGTTGATCAAACCCGGGTGTTCTCCACGGTGCGCGGTCATAACCCGCAGCGTGCCCGGAGCGAACTGCTGGAAACTTTGTCGCTGCGAAAATCTCCTGATATTACAATCACCCCATCATGGTGGCCGTGGCTTCCATTGATCCCATTCAATATTTCGATGGAACTCAAATAACTTATGTTGAATAAGTGCGTCGCACCTGATTCGATGGGAGAATTCTTCTCAAGCAGGCTTATTCTGATTAATAGGAATATTCAACCCGTCTGGCCCCTTACAGGGATGATATGCGACGCACCCTCGCGAGCAAAGAAGCTATGAGAATACTGGCAGTGGATCACGGTGAAAAAAGAATCGGCCTCGCACTGAGCGATGCAACGGCTACGATTGCGAGTCCGCTTAAAGTGGTTGAGCATGTCTCACGGGCAATTGATGCCGCACAAGTTGCCGATATTGCTTCACAAAATGATGTTAAGCTGATCGTTATCGGCCAGTCATTTGATGAAGAAGGCAAGCCGAATCCTGCCGGCAGGCGGGCTGGCCGTTTTGCTGATGAATTGAAAAACCAAACGAACATTCCGATCGAGTTGTGGGATGAATCGTTCAGCACGCAAGATGCGCGCGCCGCGCGAATTGAGCTTGGCGTTTCGCAAAATAAACGGGCAGGTCATCAGGATGCGTTTGCGGCGGTGGTGATCTTGCAATCCTATCTTGAGGCAAAAAGAAATGTGTAACCTGTGAATCGTAAATCAAAATTCAATGTGCGTCGGTATCAATACTATTTTGTTCTCGCGCTTATCGTTTTGGGCATCAGTATCTGCGTTCTCGTTGTAATGGGTTATATCCCATCGCGTGCCTCGCTTTTGTATGGGCCGCCTGCGGAGTCGCTGTCCTTGTCAGATCGTATTGAATATTCCACGCGCCTGCTTTCACATGGTAATCTCTTGACGACTCCGTTCATCCCAAATGGAATTGAGCAAGCCTTTCGTATTGAGCAGGGTGAAACTGTTTTTTCGATTGCAACTCATCTTCAGGAAGCCAATCTGATTTCAGACGCGCAAATATTTTATGATTACGTCGTTTACACAGGCCTGGATCTAACCATTCAATCGGGCGATTACAAACTTAGCCCCGCTCTTTCGGTCATAGATATGGCGCGTAAATTACAGGATTCGACTCCGAAGGATATTACGTTGACAATTCTCGCGGGCTGGCGGATGGAAGAGATCGCCGCTTCGCTCCCAACCTCCGGGCTGGATATTTCTCCCGAGGCATTCATCGCCGCCGCGCAGACTGCGCCTCAAGTATTAAGCTTTGTGCCTGACTCCGCTGCGATGGAAGGATTCTTCTTTCCAGACTCCTATATTATCCCGCGCGTCGCCACAACGAATGAATTACTTGACATCATCGCGCGGAATTTTGCTTTGCACATCACCGATGACATGCGCGCTGGTTTCGCTGCCCAGGGATTGGACACATATCAGGCTGTCACTCTTGCTTCTCTTGTCGAACGCGAATCCATTAAAGAAGAAGAGCAATCTTTAATTGCATCGGTATTTATGAATCGCCTCAATATCGGCATGACCCTCGGCAGTGACCCCACGGTTCAATACGCACTTGGCTATAATCCAATTCAGCAAACATGGTGGACGAACCCTCTCAGCCTTGCTGACCTAAAATTTGACTCCCCTTACAATACTTATATTTACGCAGGTTTGCCGCCCGGCCCCATTGCAAGTCCAAGTTTGGAGGCGTTGCAGGCTGTAGCTTTCCCTGCAACTTCTGATTACTACTACTTCCAGGCCAGTTGTGACAACCCAGGTTATCACAACTTCTCCGTCACCTTTGAAGAACATATTGAGAATGGATGTCCGTGAGATACCAACGTCATTGCCCTCTTCAACCACTAAAATATTGATACAAAGGCTGTAATCAAAAACACTGTGTAACATCAAATTGCACAGTGTTTTGATTCATAATATCCGCTCTCGGTGGTATCCCTACGCCGATGACGACGGCTTGAGCGGATAAATCGCTGGTAAAGTTCGCGGACGGTGGGTTTGTCCGCGAAGGAGTACTCTAAAGGATATGCATGGCAGACGAAAACGCGGAGTTTGCGGTCAGTCATGAGGGTTTCCCCAAACTCGGGAGGATGCTCAAATTATACGGAAAATTGAACTGCAAAACATGCCAGGATTTTAGTGCTATAATTTTGCGGATAAGAACAGAGGTGATTATGGTGACTCCTTCAATTGCAACCGTTGTCAAAATGATGGAAAGCCTGCCCGAGGAAACACAGTCTCAGGTGGTGGAGCATTTGCGCGAATGGCTGTTGGACATGGAAGATGAAGCTGTGTGGGATGAGTCCTTTGCCAGAACTCAAAAAGGACTTTACGAAGCCGCGCAAGATGTCCGAAAACAAACTTCCGAAGGAAAATCCGAGCCGATGGATTTCAATCGGCTATGAAATCTCAAACCTTGCCGTCGTTTTGGGAAAAATACGAACGGCTGGATGAGTCCCTGAAAAAGCAGGCGCGTAAAGCATTTGCATTATGGGTGGAAAACCCATTTCACCCATCTTTGCATTTCAAGTGTATTAATCCGCAAGGAAATGTTTGGGCAGCGAGAATTTCTCGTGGATACCGAGTACTGGGGACTTTGGAAATTGATACGTCACCTGGTTTTGGGTCGGTGGTCATAAAGAATACGAAAAGTTTTTCGGATAATTTTGGCTGGGAGGATGGTTCGATTTCATTCACCATGTAGTTTCTCTTCGTCAACCATCGGCTAATTTGACCGCGGGAAAGAGCTGCAGAAGCAGAGTGTGCTGATGCGGAGCCTGCTATTTCTGACTCATCTTGCGAACAATGTAAATCAAAGCCAAAATAAAAACCATCCCCAATCCAACAAAAAACAGAATCAATCCCTGCCAGAAGATGGGTCTTGTAATGGCTGCCACCATGGCAGAGGCAACGTCACTCGCATAATTTGAGAAAGCAGCAGGGAGATATACAGGCGCTCGGCTGATAATCAGTCGTTTCAGAATGAACCCAATAACAGGCGCGCCGCTCAAACTCATGAGCGTCACAATTAATCCCGTGGATAAAAATGGAATCCCCCACCATTGCAGCCAACTCTTAAGGGATCTCACTGTGAAGATGGTAAGTAAAAATAAAAATCCTAATGGCAGGAGTGGACTCAAGCGCATTATCAAACGGGCTGTCCTTAAGTTTCTACGTGGGTCATTTGCCTGGTCTGCAGTTGCAATTGTCACCTGGTCTGGAAGAGCTGCGGCTGTAACTTGTAGTTGAAGCCGCACCACTGGGGTGAGTAGAGGCTTTAACTCTGCAGGTGGGTTGCAGAGCAGCATTTCCTGTTCAGAGATCAACCCAAGTGCAATTTGACCCATCTGAGCTAATGTACAATCTGGCTGCGTTGCCAGCAGCGCAAAAACGGCTTGCACGCCCGTATCGCTCACCAGGCTGGCTTTGAATGGCGCGAGCGGAAATTCTGCAGAATCCGTTTGCATATCAAAATACGCAAACAAGGAATTCAAGGCGCTGTCTCCCATTCCTTTAAGCGCTTCAGGTGGAAGTACTGAACGAAAAAAAACATCCCATGCCTCTGCGCTCATTCCCTGCATGACAACGGGAAAGCCACTTTGATCGCTCGTGGACGAAACCATTGTCTCTGCCATGATGGTAGGCAATTGATTGTAAAAGTCTTCTTTTGCAAAAGCTGTTTGATATGTCTCTGCAGTGAAGCCTCGGCGATCAAAATTGAAGGAAATGATCGCGAACACGGCTGTAATTACGAATAATATTGCTATGAGGATGGCGCCAATTTTTCTAAAGATATCCATTTTTAATTTACTCTGCCTTAATATTTTAACCACTAAACCTGGAAGACACGAAGTTTTTCCATCCTATAAAGGTCATTGCGCTTGCAATGTCTCGATATGATCCTGCAGCACTGTTTCTGCATTCCCAGCGCCCAGCAAGTGCAATAACTCTTTTGCTAACTCCGCCTTTCGATCTGCATCCTTGCGGCTCCAGGTACGGCTCTTGATCTCGAGGAAATAGCCTTTTTCTGGCTTTTTCATGTGGTCGAGGTTTACAAAGAAATCAGTCTCTTTATATTTAATGTGCCAGCGCAGCCGGTCTTTTTCAATAGAAACTTCCTGCACAGGCTTAAAGTATTCACGATAGAATCGCGATGTGTGCACGGCGGGTGCAAGGAAGCGGCTTCGTGAAAGCAAAACATCGCGGCCGATCTCGCCCTCTCGCTGTTGACCTAGCAGCGTCAAACGCGAACGCACATTTTCGACGTCCCCTTTTTCATTGATCAGGTCATCTTCGCGGAAACGCAGGCGCCCTTGAATGGGGTCATCAAACAGGAGATATTCATCATATTGCAGATAATGTTTATAAGCGTTGATCTGAATTTCAGGCCGCTTCATTTCTTCGACTAATTTATCTGGTTCCGTTATCTTGACCTTGACCTGCACCTCGAAGGATTCCTGTTCCATTGAGCCGCCAAGCGCGATCAATTTCGACAACACGGATTGTTCTCGGACGATCAGGAAGGCGTCTATCTTTTGGGCTATTTCATGAGCTTGCTTGAGCAGGTCAGCTTCGTTGAGCGTGAGCAATTCGTGCGCGCGCATTAACCATTTCCCATTGACCATCACATCGGTCACGTCTGTCGATTTGGAAGCGAATACGAGTTGGGCATAAGCATTATTCGGGTCACGACGGAAGCGCGGAGAGTTGTGGACTGGGGAGGTGTCCACCAATATCAAATCGGCGCGTTTGCCTGCTTCGAGCGACCCTGTCAAATGTCCGATGTGAAGCGCTTGTGCGCCCATGCGAGTCGCCATCAGCAGGGCCGTTGCAGCAGGCACGACAGTCGGGTCATTGCTGGAGGCTTTCGCGACGAATGAAGCCAGGCGTACTTCTTCGAACATATCCAGATCGTTGTTGGATGCGGGACCGTCTGTGCCAATTCCTACGTTAAGTCCGTTCTCGAGCATTTTTTGCACGGGCGCAAATCCCGAAGCGAGTTTTAGATTCGACGAAGGGTTATGTGCTATACCTGCATTCACGTGCTGTAATGTTTTAATTTCGCCAATGTCAATGTGTACACAATGCGCGGCGATCACTTTCGCTTCGAGGATGCCCTGCTTTTTGACATACGGCACAACGGGCATGCCTTGTTCCTTGCGTATGGTTTCCACTTCAAATGCAGTTTCAGATATGTGAATATGCAAAGGCACATCGAACTCTTTGGCAAGATTGGCGCACGAACGTAAAATTTCAGGAGTGGTGGAATAAGGCGCATGTGGCGCAACCGCCGGGACGATCAGCGGATGTCCTTTCCACTTGATGATAAATTCACGTGCCGCGGCAAGCGACACTTCAAATGAGGTTGCATCGGGTGCGGGATATTTCATCACGCTCTGCCCGCAGACCGCGCGCATACCTGCATCTGCTGTGGCTTGGGCAATATCATCTTCAAAGAAATACATATCGTTGAAGGTGGTCACGCCGCTGCGGATCTGTTCAGCACAGGCCAGCAGTGTTCCCAATCGGACAAATTCAGGTGAAACAAACTCACGCTCCACGGGCAGCATGTAACCCATCAACCATACGTCGAGGCGCAGGTCATCGGCGAGTCCGCGCAGGAGGGTCATCGGGACGTGTGTGTGCGCGTTGACGAGGCCCGGCATGAGAACTTTGCCATTGCAATCTATAGTTTCATTCGCTGAATATTCATTTTTGATTTCAGCTTCCGGTCCCACCGCCACGATCGCATCATTTGTGACCGCTACTGCGCCTGGGTCATATTGATTCAATTTACCGTCCATCGTGAGGACGATGGCATTTGTTAATAGGGTGTCAACTTTTTGAGTCATTCGATCTCCTGTGTATTCAAAATTCGTCATTGCGAGCTGCCGCTCTTGCACTCTGGCGGCGAAGCAATCTCTGCATCATTCTGGGATTGCTTCGGGCAAGAACAAGAGATCCCTCGCAATGACGAGCTAATGGATCTTATCTTCCCCAATGTAAAAGCACTTCCAATGCTTTTACATTTTGTTTGAAGTCAGTGTTCTTGTGCGTGGAGAGTTCCATGTCCACGGAAACTGCGCCAAGTTCAACGGCATAATCTGCGAGAGTGCCTGTGAAGACGCAACCTGTATCGATCGGCGGGAATGGATACTTTGTTACATTGGCCAGTCGTTTTGCGAATTGAATTGATTCTTTTTCCCATGGCTCGCCACCGGGGAAAACACCGAGGGCGGCGCTGTGATAGCTGATCAATGCCTCGACTTTATGGGTTTGTAAAAAGGCCATTACAGCTTTGGTCTCTGGTTCCGAGCCGGGGCCTGTGCCGCCTGTTGTTGGGCCGTAATTCCAGCAGCCGTCACGGTCCCAATCCGAGGCCCAATTCGTGGGGAAGTTGCGGTTCAAGTCCACACCGTGATCGTTGACGCGGCCATCAATGCCGTGGTCGCGCGCGTCGCCATCTGGATTTAAATTCCGCAGTACATAAAGCGTTACATCGCTTGGGATCACGCCTGGATTCTCATTAATATATCGCATCAATTCATCTGCGAGCGCGATCGTATTCCATTCGTAGCCGCCGTGAATCCCCGCCACGATCATGCGCTGCCGTTCACCGTTGCCGAAGGTATACACTTCGATGGGTCGCCCCGAAACCGAATATCCAATGGCGATTGGGCGTGTACCCCCTTCCAGCACGAAAGGTGTAAATGTTTGCGCGACGATCATCGTAGAGCGCGGATTCGGTGTGATGGTCGGCAGGTTAAATGATTTTGGATCGGGTGTGTATGTGGCCGGGAGCGCAGCGGTGGAAACAGGCTGAAACTCTTGCGGTGCGGCGAATGCAGTTTGTAATGCAGCATAGGCAATTACTACTAGCGCAATGCCTCCCAAACCTACCAGATTTAACATCCATGCAAATGTGACCCAAATGGATTCTTTGCGTTGACGAGGCGCAGGCATTAATCAATTTCCTGCAGGGTTGTACGCAGCCAATTCAAAGCCAGGTTCATTGCCCAATAAGGCAAACTGCGTGGAGGTCCGCCATAGGTGATGCGGTGCGTCTTCTCGCCGCGCGGCGTGATCATTGCCATTTCAGCGGAGCGGTCTTCAGGATAAACGGAAATACCCAAAGCGATGTCTGCATTGGATTTTGTTCGGGCGCTGCGTAATGCGTCCATGAGAGAAGCAGGATCCAGGCCTGCACTGAGCGGCGTCAAAGTGTTGGGCAATGAAACGGTGTGCGGAACGCGAAGCGTGCGCGCAAGAATTCCATCGAGTCCTGATTCGATTGTGGTGAGAGTCAAGCCTCGTTTGGCGATCATGTCCAGCACGACTTCTTCAAGTTTATCTTCATCTGCACCGAAGACGACACTGCCGAGTCTTTCGCGGACCTGCGACTCGATCTCTGCGATCATGGCATTTGCTTCGCTTTCGCTTTTTGCCTTCGCGGCAATGCGTACGTCCACAACGCCCGTATGCGCGGCGAGGCCAACAGTGGGGTTGTTAAGTTTTTCAAGGTCGGTGATCTTTTCGTCGATCATGCCTTCGCCCAAACCCGCGCAATGAAGCACACGCACTTTGATAATTTCATTTAGATTAAATCTTTTTTGAAGATAGGGAATGATGGACTCGTGCAGGATATATTCCATTTCATTTGGAACACCTGGCAATGCAATGACCGCATTGCGTTCTGTTTCAACGATAAAACATGGCGCAGTGCCGACAGGGTTTTGAATGCCCAACGCACCTTTTGGAATATAAGCCTGACGTTTTTGATTCTCAGATGGCTTGCGTCCATAGCGCGCAATGGTTGCAACAACCTGCTCCCATAAGTCTTCGCGAAATTCAGTCTCCACCCCTACAGCTTTTGCAATGGCATCGCGCGTGGGGTCGTCGATGGTTGGGCCAAGCCCGCCGGTGGTGATGACAATATCCGCGCGCTCCATGGAATGTTGTATCGCGCTTGCGATGCGGTCTTCGTTATCGCCGATGGTGATGGTACGATACAAGTCTATGCCAAGCGCGCGCAGGCTGCGCGCAAGGTAGCGCGTGTTGGTATCCACGATCTCGCCGAGCAATATTTCCGTTCCAATTGTGATGATCTCTGCTGATGTCATTTATTCTCAGGTTGTTTTGAAAGCAGTTGTACTGCTGTCAAACGGCAGTGCAACTGCCGTTTGAACGGTTATGAAATTTACACTACATTGTACTCTTGAATTAATCTGTCTTCTTCAAAACGATTTAGGTCAAGCATGGAAACATCCACGCTTGAAAACTTTCCATCCAGGATACATTCACTCATTAATTTCCCGGAGATCGGTCCGTGCATGAAACCATGTCCTGAAAAACCTGTGCAAACATAAAAGCCGTTTACATTTGTTCCGCCATAAATTGGGTGCGCATCGGGCGTTACCTCGTATAAACCTGCCCAATGCGAAACGCGCTGCGCCCTCTCCACCAAAGGCATGCGCTCGATCGCGGCCTCCAAATTTACCAATTCAAAATCTTCATCCACACTTTGCTCGAAGCCAGGCTTTTCATTTTGATTGCTCATGCCGATCAAAAGTCCCTCGCCTTCGCGATGAAAATAAAGCGAGCGTGCAAAATCGATCACAAATGGGAAATCCTCTCGAATTTCTTTTAACGGACTCGTCGTAAACATTTGCCTGCGGAGGGGGATGACTGGAAGCTCGACTCCCGCCATTTGTCCGATTGGACCCGCCCACGGTCCCGCCGCGTTCAAAATCATGCGCGTCTTGACTGCGCCGATGGTTGTTTTCACCTCTTCAACATTATCTCCGCTCAAGCTGACTCCAACTACCTCCACACCTGAGAAGGTTTTCACACCCATCTTTTGCGCCGCGCTGATGTATCCCATCACCACGCTGTTTGGGTCAACCGTGCCATCTTTTTGGTTGAAGGTGCCTGCCAGCGCATCGTCAAATTTCATCAATGGCAATTGTTTGCGGATTTCATCTCCACTCAATAATTGGGTCGGTATACCAAGTTTGTTTTGGAGTGCCACATTGTGTTTGAAATTAATTGCATCCGTTTCATTCGTTGCCACCAGCAAATATCCGCACTGACGATAATTTATCTCCTGCCCAATCTCATCCTTGAATCTTTCGAGCATCGGAAGGCTGGCTAGTGACAATTTTATGTTGATTTCTGTTGAGAATTGATAACGCACCCCGCCCGCGCATCTACCCGTCGCTCCCTGCCCAAAGAAATTTTCTTTTTCAAGCAGGACAATATTCTTCGATCCGCGCTGCGCAAGATGGTAAGCCGCGCTGGCTCCCATTACCCCTCCGCCGATGATGACAATGTCTGCTGTGTTTGGTAGGTTCATAGTATTGTTGTGGCTCCTTTCACTTTAGATTTACCATGCGATCGTTTGCCCAAGTCCTAATTTTTGAGCATTTTCCAGCGCAACTTGCGCGGCCATTGCATCTTGTACCGCTATGCCAACGGATTTGAATAACGTAATTTCATCGGGTGAATTGCGGCCAGGTTTTCTACCCAGCACAATTTCACCTAGTTCGGTATTAATGTCCTCAGTTTTGATCAACCCTGATCGAATGGGAATGACGAGATCGCCTGCCTCTGCTAGTGTAGCCGAAAGCAAATCAACGACAATGCGGGCACGTCTCACGGTCTCGCTGGGTATTTCCTGCATCTCTGGAGTATAAGAGCCAATCGCGCTGATGTGAACTCCGGGCTTGAGTTTTGCGTCATCAAAAACAGGTGACATGGAGGTTGTAGCGGTACAGATAATATCGGCCCGCTGAATTGCCTCTTCTGAGCTCCTCGCGACGCGTAT
Organism: Anaerolineales bacterium; assembly: GCA_038250295.1. GTDB lineage: Bacteria > Chloroflexota > Anaerolineae > Anaerolineales > Villigracilaceae > Villigracilis. Next base: position 17,999 of record JBBSCM010000043.1, read on the forward strand.
ATCACGAGGGATAGGACCCATACCGGCTAATTCAGACACAAAGGCTTCGGCGCGTTCACGATTCGAATCATAAACCCAAGCTTGTTCAATTGCTCGCACAGTACATGTGGCTTCCAATTGCGTTCGTCCCTGTGCGCCGGCGCCGAAAATTGCAGCCACGTGGCTATCTGAACGCGAAAGCATATCCGTTGCCAGGCCACTTGCGGCCCCGGTGCGAATGGCCGTCAGTGAGCTGCCCTCCAATAAAGCGACAGGTTTTCCTGTACTGGCTTCCAACACCAGTACAGTGGCGAAAATTAATGGCAGGTTATGTTGTGGATTGTGTGGGAATACAGAGACCACTTTCA
>JBBSCM010000044.1:0-17954 GCA_038250295.1 Anaerolineales bacterium
CTAAAGTGAATACATGTGAATTCAAAAAATCCCTCCAAGTTGGAGGGGTTTTTTTGAATTAGTTACTCACCTTACGCAGTTTTACCTGCTCATATACTGTACCGCGACAATTATGTCGCCATTCAATCAAGAGCGACATAAATGTCGCGGTACTATGTAGGATGAAACCGAATCGCGTAAGGTGAGTTAGTTAATAGCAACTTTAGTCACACTTGTAAAAAAAACGACTGAAGTCATTACCACGGATTCGAATCATTTACTTCATTACACTTAACAAAAGACCCGGCGTGACATAGGCCTCGATCAATGCGGCCACAGCCAATAACGGCACAACTAATCCAAGAAATATCTTGGTCCAATCTGCGAGCAGTTCAAGAATCACCTCGCCCATGGATTTGCCTACTTGCGGTGTGACGATGGCAACTCCCATATAAAGAACGGCAGCACTGCCGATGATAAGTGCGGGAATCTCAAAGATCCCATGAGGGAAAACGCCATATTGAAACAACGGCCATGGGTCCCTTCCCAGCAATTGGAACACGGCAAACAAGCCGCCCATCAGACCGATATTCACCATGTAAAGCATAATACCCAATACACTGAAGGAAACCAAACCCGCTACAAAAATAGTCGCTATTGCGCGCGTATTATTCAAGAACAGGAAAGGCGCATTGATATGCTCTCGCAAGTTTGCCAGGTCTGGCATTTCACGAGCGCTGTTCTCAAGCTTGGCAAGGTTTTCCGGGGATGCCGAAGCGATCACTTGTGGAACATTATCCATGATCCAGTCGTAGCCCATCCACAAACTCACCCCTGCGATCAAGATCATAAAAAGAATCGCGGGAGCAATCCGTTTCATGGCCTGTCCCAAAACAACTCCATACCATTCGCGTACCGAATGTGCGCCGCCTAGAAAGTTTTTCGAAAACGTAAGGAGAATCCAACGCAGGTTGATCGCATCGATCTCACGGCCAAGCAAATACTCACGTTGAAAATGAGCAATACCCACACGGATCAATAACACCGAGATGATCATAACGCCCGCAATCGCCAGCCATAACACCTGCTCATTTCCCCAGAATAACATCACCGCTTCGCCTTGCATCAGGACAGCAACCGGGACCACAATGAAAGATGCCAGTAAATTCGCGGCCTTGACCGAAGTGGATTGGATGGAGATCACAATCGCCGCGCTTACCATCAGAGTGGCATGCGCGGTAGTCAACAACATCAGCTGCACCATAACAGCAGGAGACGGCATAACGAGGTCTTGCCGCACGATCATGGCAAGATAGAAGGCAATCGAAAGGAAGCTTGCCACCAGGGGCGTGATGACACCTACCAGCAATTTTCCAAAATACAACTGCCAGTCGTCAAGCGGAGCGCTCAACATCGGCTCAATGGTGCCTCGTTCCTTCTCACCTACAAACGCTTCCAATGCAACCACGAGCGAAATCGTGATCGGGAAAAATCCAATGATCAGGATCATAAACGGCACAAGCCGCTCCAGGATCAAATTGGCATCGTATTGATTCAAAAAATCCACAATTTGCTTGCCAAGCTCATTTGCCAGGATTGGAAAGCAAAAAACCAGAATAATCATTGGCGTCAATACACGCCAATCACGAAACTGATCCTTTAATTCGCGGCCCGCCACAAGCCAGACAGGTTTTAGTTTATTGAACATTCTCACGTCCTTTTGCATCTGCCATCACTTTTAGATACACCTGTTCCAGCGAACGCGGCTCTTCCTGAAATGCCATCACAGATGCGGACTTCGCAGACAATGCCTTCAAAATCAGCGGATTGGATTCCTGCGGCCGCTTCACGCGGACCTTCAAACTGGTGGCCGTCCGAGAGAGCATATCGACATCATTGGGTAATTCCAACCCACTTGAATCCCACGTCTCTGAAAATTTTATTTCATACTCTGGTGTTCCAAGCACACTTTGCTTTAATTCATCCAAAGTGCCCTGCATCAAAATACGTCCACGATAAATTATGGCGATCTTATCTGCCAATGCTTCGGCTTCGGTGAGATTGTGCGAACAAATCACGATCGTGCGCTTGGAAGATTTCAAACGGGCGATCTCATCCCTCACCAGCCGCGCAGACTCAGGATCCATTGCAGAGGTGGGTTCGTCAAGCAGCAACACGCCGGGGTCATGCATCATGGCGCGAGCCAGAGCCAGTTTCTGGCGCATCCCTTTTGAATATTCGCCTATTCTACGGTGCGCGGCTTCGGTGAGTCCAAAGTATTGAAGCAAATGGTCACTTCGTGATTTACGTGTTTCCGTTGAAAGACTATAAACCTGTCCAAAAAAATCCAGGTACTCAATCGCGGTCATACGCATATATAGACCATGCTGTTCGGTCAATACACCCACGGAGGCGCGCACATCATGTCCATTCTTGACAACATCATATCCAGCTACGCGCGCCCATCCACGAGTGGGGTTTAACAACGCTGTGAGCATACGAACGGTAGTCGTTTTGCCTGCGCCATTTTGCCCCAATAACGCCAATATCTGACCAGATTGCACGGAAAGGTCAACCCCATCCACGGCCATAAAATCATGGAATTGCTTACTCAGATCGTGAGTTTCTATCATATAAATTCCTTAAAAGGTTTAGCAAGGGAAAGTGACTTACAGGTAACGACAAGATAAATGGCTGTAACCTTACGCCAATTAAATCTATTTTATTCCCGCTATAGACATTTCTCCTCACAGAGACCTTACAATTCCTGTCGGGGCCGTCGATTCAAGAATAAACCGACCCCAGCGCAGACAAATGTAATTGCAAAAAACACTTGATTTACATTAATCCCGGATACGAGCGCAATATCCAAACGCAGGAATTCCAGTAAAAACCGAATCATTGAGTAAATTCCCAAATATAGAAGAAAAACGCAGCCTGCTTTGAGTCTCTCACTAAAACGGTTCGCAAACCATAACAGAAAAATAAAGCTTGCAAAACTCAATATCGATTCATACGCAAACAGCGGATGATAATACTCCAACGCTTCATACCCGCTCAATCGGTAGGCAGGTTCAATAAGTATTTTCCAGGGAAAATCTGTGGGCAGACCATAGAGTTCCTGATTGAAATAATTTCCCAGGCGGCCAACCGCTTGAGCAAGAGCAAGGCTGGGAGCGAGAATATCGGCCAACTTCCAAAAGCTCAGATCATTATTGCGTGTGAAATATAGCAGGGCAAAAGATCCGCCGATAAACGCGCCGGGGATACCAAAACCACCGATCCATAACGCCAGCGAATCCAGCGGATGGGAGAGATAATGCTGGGTTGTCAGACCCAGTTGAACGGAAGAAAGAGGCGGGGTAAAAATGTGCCAAAGTCGTGCGCCAATTGTCCCCCAAATTGTCAACGGCAGAAAAAGATAGTAGATAATCTCAGAGTCATAGTCGCGGCGTTTTGCTTCACGGGCAGCGAGCAAAGCTCCGACTGAAATACCGAGTGCGAGCATGAGTCCATTCCAACGGAAGAGCAATGGGCCGAAAGAAAATCCATCATCCATGAGATTAATGTATGTACTCTTTATTTTCTCTGGCTTTTCGCATACGTTCATGCCCCTGAGCGCGGACGTGGAGTATGCGTTGAAACGCGGTAATGTTACCAAGAATAGCAATTACAGAAACAGCGATAAATGGTTGGTTGAAAACAAGCAAAGGAATTAAAACAAGATACCGTTCCACACGTGTAAGAATTCCCACCTTAGCCGTAAAACCCAATCCCTCGGCGCGTGCTTTAACATAAGACACCAGCACAGAGCCAGCGGCCGCAATAAAAGTAACCATCACGCCCCGATAGTTTGCCTGCGAGAGGAAGTAATATAAGAGTCCACCAAACGTAATAAATTCAGCATAGCGGTCACTGACTGAATCAACGAATGCGCCAAAGTCGCTTGATTCGCCGCGCAGTCGCGCCATGGTACCGTCCAATACGTCAACGAGGACGAAGAGCAAAAGAATAAAACCGCCCAAGGTGATTTTGCCTTGCGAGATTACATATGCGCCAATGGTTGTCCCGACCAGACCCAGTAAGGTAATGGCATTTGGAGTTATCCCCAATCGATTCAAGAATGCACCTATCGGGTCTACGACGCCTTTGACAATCACGCGCAATCTATCTGTAAAAGTTGGTTTTGAATTCATGGATTGAGTCAAATTCTCCTGGCAGAGCGGAATAAGGATATGTTTTTCGTCGGCATACGTACCGCGACATTTATGTCGCCTTTGTTGAATAGCGACAAATTACAGATTAACAATTAAACCGAGTAATCCTGAAAGCGCCATTTCGTACCGCAACCTTCGTATTGCCCATGACTTGGCAGTAAAGCAGGCGCAGGCAAGATAAATCTTGCAGTACAGTATATGAACAGGCAAAACTGTGTAAATCGAAGGAAGCATTCGTCACTCCGCTCACATTGTCCCGATGCTCTTTCGGGAGGACGAAAGGCATTTCATTCCTCAGATTTTTCTTCATCATTCAAATCATCTTCGCTGACAAGCACATCGCGTTCCTTGCCGCCGCCTTGAGAGGGGCCGACAACTCCCATTTCTTCAAGCTGGTCAAGCAGGCGTGCAGCACGCGGATATCCAACCCGCAGGCGGCGCTGCAACAATGAAGCAGATGCGCGCTGACTGGTGCGTACAATTGAAATTGCCTGTTCGATCAGGCCGTCATCCTCGCCTTCACCGGGTTCCTGCAAAAGTTTTTCCCACGGCGGGGTATCATCCGCTGGAATATCACTGGCCTTCTGCCAATGAGAAATAATACGCTCAATTTCCATATCTGTAACCATGACGCCTTGCGCGCGCACAGGGTTGCCAACTTCAGGGTTGAGGAAGAGCATGTCACCGCGGCCAAGCAGTGTTTCAGCGCCGGTGTAATCCAAAATGACGCGGCTATCAATGCCAGAAGCAACAGCGAAAGCCAAACGCGCCGGGAAGTTGGCTTTGATAAGACCCGTCACTACGTCAGTGGAGGGACGCTGCGTGGCGACAACAAGATGGATGCCCGTTGCGCGCGCCATCTGCGCAAGGCGCACGAGGTTATGTTCAGTCACGTCCGGGGCAGACATCATTAGGTCAGCAAGCTCATCGATCAAGACGACAATACGAGGCAAGGCAACACCCTCATCTTTGCGTGTGGCTTTCCGATTGTAAGCTTCCAAGTCACGGGCATGTGCGCTTTCGAGCAGACGATAACGATGCTCCATTTCGACGACCACCCAGCGCAAAACACCCAAAATGCGCTCAAGATTAGTCTCCACTTTTCCATATAGATGAGGCAGCCCATTAAAGCGAATCAATTCAACCATCTTGGAATCGATCATCACCATGCGCAGGTCTTCAGGCGTGTTGTTCATGGCAAGACAGGCCGCGATCGAAGTGATACAAACAGATTTACCAGAACCTGTGGCCCCTGCAATCAGCAAATGCGGCATACGGGAAAGATCTGCAACCAGAGGATGCCCAGAGACATCGCGTCCAATCGCAATATTAAGCGGCGCTCCCGATTTGTAAAAAGAATCCGATTCAAGCAAAGTCTTTAATCGGACAACCGAGCTATGTGTATTTGGAACTTCGATGCCGACATATGGTTTACCGGGGACGGGCGCTTCGATACGCAAACGCTGGGCGGATAGCGCAAGAGCAATATCTTTTTCCAATGAGGCGATCTGCGCAACGCGGACTTTCATTTGCTGCACATCCTCTTCATCTGATCCGGCCCTTTTGATAAAGCCGGGCTGCACTGCAAATTGTGTGACAGCAGGGCCAACCCGATAACCAATGACAGTGGCCGGGATGCCAAATTCAGCGAGCGTCTTCATAATAAGACCCGCTGTCTGATTGATCGTCCGTTCGTCGGCGTGAACAGCAGATTCAGCCAGCAAAATTTGTAACGGTGGAAGGTCTTCGCCGCGCGGCGGAGGCTTAATGGATTTCTCGTCTTTCTTATTGGACGATTTTAAAGAAGTGCGAAATTCTGGAGGCAAAGGCTGTGATTTTTTCCTCGCCGCTGAGGTCTTTCCAGGCTGGTTACTTTTCTTCTCTGTTTTTTCAGGCACCGGCGTGGACAGAATCACTGTCGGAGCTTCGCCGGCAATGTGCAGCAACCACGCTTCCAGTTTTGCCCACAAACCAAAGCCCGTCATGACTGCCAGGGCCCAGAGAAACAGGATGGCAAGCGTCCCACCTACTTTGCTGATGGTCTGCCATGCCAATGTGATCAGGCCCCAGCCGAGTCGGCCACCGTCCAGGCCGGCCTCTGCCCGGATGAGATTATTGCCTCCGAAAACAGCAAGCAGGCCCAAGGTCAGGAGGGAGGCGACTTCGAGGGCGATGATCTGCCCCCAGTGAACATCCGCTCCATCGCGCCGCAAAAGAGAATATCCAATGTATCCGATTCCAAAGAGAATGAGAAAACTGCCCCAGCCAAACCAGAGTGTGAGCCAGCCGGCAACGAAAGCGAGAATTGCTCCGCCCATAAAGACAGTTTCATTGCTTCTGGTGGTCTGGTTGTAAATAGATTCAAAAACTGCAAGCAAAGACATGACCGCGAATGCGATCAGGGTTACACCGACCGCGTCACGCAGGAAGCGGCCAAAGTGCAAATTGAAGCGCGTCAGCCTCTCAAGCCAATCGTTTTGTGAATTGGGAGATTCGGTTTGCGCGTACTGTCTTTTGCGATTGCGGGAAGATCCTGGCATTTGAGTCACGCTTCGGGAAGCCTCATGCTTAATCCCATGCGCTGGTGAGCCGAATCCAAATGCAGAACACGCACCTGCACAGTTTGCCCATCTGAAAGAATATCTTTTATTGGTTTGGTTTCTGCCTGCGGTATTTCAGAGGCATGAATAAGACCTTCCACGCCGGCATCCAGTCGCGCAAATGCTCCGTAGGAAAGGACGCTCGTGATCGTTGCCGACTTTATACATCCTTCCGGGAATTCAGCTGACGCATTCTGCCAGGGATTCGCAAGCAATCGTTTAAGACTTAATGCAACGCGGCATCGCTCGGGTGCAAGGTCAAGCACCTGCACATTGATCGTGCTGCCAATCTTCACAATTTGAGCGGGATGAGCAACCCTTCCCCACGATAATTCGGAGATATGAATCAAACCTTCAACGCCGCCGAGGTCTACAAATACGCCAAAGTCCGTGATGTTGGTAATCACACCTTTTACTTGTTGACCGGGCTGCAAAGCGTGGAATAATTCTGAACGCTTGCCTGGTTCCGATTGCGCCGCACGCTCAGAGAACACTACGCGCCCATCTTCCGGAACGCACTCGATCACCTTCAAACGAAGCGAGTGCCCCACATAGGCTTCAAGATCGTGGTCGCGATCCATAATTTCCACCTTGCCCACCAAATCCACAAGATGAGAGAAGGGAACAAATCCAAATATGTCATCGCCTTCCACAAGCAAACCGCCCCGGTTATATCCGGTAACCGTGAGATCGACGATCTGATCTCGCATATACAGGTCCTTAACCTGATCCCAGTTTGCGATGACTTTCTTGTCCACAGAGACAGGTCCCACAGCTTTGCCCTCCGCAAGCTTCGTTTCATTGTGGACCCCGGACCTGTTCCCCGTCAAATGGGCCGGGGGACGAGTCGAGAAGCGACTCTCCTCAGCCAATACCGATGACCACCAGCCCTCGTCAACAACGGGCATCGGATTTTCCTGCCTTCTTTTTTGATCGATCATAATAAACTCCTTCCCACACTAATAAGATCAAGCGTAACGTTACGCTTGTTAGACGCTATTGACCCTGAAGGTTTACTTCCATCTCGAGAATTGCTTTTGCAACAGTTTCCACCGCAACCCGCTGCTTGCGGTACAGGTCCGCTTCAGACATGGCAAGCCGCGAGGCTACATCACGCACCTTGCGCCCTTCGATAAATTTCATTTCAAGAATATTGAACAGTATCCACTCTGTTGTGAATTTTCGGTCGCCGCCCGGTCTCACCTGATCCACGGCTTTCCTTAATAAGGAACGAAGCGCATTCGCCGAATTACCGTCATCCTGCTCGGCAAGCTCGCGCACCACTTGAAGTTTGATCAACGGATTATTTGTCAGCTTTGGGCCGCCCCAATAGTGTGTAAGGGCATCCTTCACCCAATTTGCAAGATCAGCCTCTTGAGGAAGCGCTTCAGCCAGCAAATTGACGCGCGTATCATAGCGGCCGGCTGCGCGCATCCGCTGGATCATTTCCACCTGTGGCTGCAGGTCTGCCAGTGAACGGAATACGCGCTGCTGCAATTGACGATCTTCCAAAGCCAGGGCCGCACGATCTGCAAGCAGCCACAAAGCGTCGCGCTGGTCACGCTCCATCACCTGTTTTTCACGCCGAGCGACACCAAGCAAACCCAGTAAGGGAGGTAATTCATCCTGATCCATATCCGGGCGCCTGCGGTGATGCAAAGGCAATACCCAGAAATTACCCCACTGGAATTCGCGCCGCGTATCGCCGTTGACTTGTTCCAAAGCTTCTGTCAGGCCTTCCTGGTCCAACATGCCGCGGTTACCGGCGACGACAATGGGAGACAAAGTCTCATCATCCAGCGCGGCGACAAAGGCGGATGGTGATTGCAGATGGTCACGCACTGCGGCCAGCACTGCTTCGAGGAATTGCTGCAAATCACTTTGTGTCAGCAATCGTTCTTCGATGTTTTGAAGGAGTTCCAATTCACCGCGGTCGCGCCCATAAAACAGCCAGCGCTCCCAAAGAGGCGCGGCAAATGTAATGGCATGTTCAAGTAATAAAACCGTTGCAACTACAACGAAAGGAACGAATGCATTATAGGGTGAGCCAAGAAATACCCCACCGCGGCGTACAACAGTCATCATTGCAAGAGCGGCAGAAGCGGTCACCGGGCCGCGCATGATCCATTTGAATAAGCGGCTTTTGATGACACGGTCCGGCCATGAAACGCCAAAGAAAGCAACAGCATAGGCCATCACGATCACCAATCCACCCACCAGCACATTGATCGTCGTAGCGGCGCCCCAAAATAGAAATGGATGACGTGCGGCAAGTTCATACCCGAACAGGAGATATGGGTATGAACCCAGGGCGGGAGCTGTTGCGCCTGCCATAAGATACAACATGCGGCGCCGGCCTGAACGCGTAAGCATCAGGCGATAAGCACGAGCAAAATTCACGCCAGCCCATACCATGGCGCCGACATAAAACAGCGTAAAGACCTCGGTCCACATCGTCCTTAATAGATGTGGAGCAGGCTTCCCGTCAGGCACGAGCGGGCCTAGTAAATATCCAAATGCAAGCAGTACAAGGAAAACGGCGGAAATGGCATACATGCCTCGCACGGCAATTCTTCTCCGTCCGCGCGAGGGGCGGCCTGCTGTAACCAGCAAGGCATCAGATAAATGTAAATAGGCTGCAGGGAGAAAAACAATACCAAACCACTGCAAACGCAGCAACAGATCGATTGTTTTGGTTGTCAATGATTTATCCTGCAAGGCTTCAGCAGTGAAAACAATAACAACGCAAAGCAAAATGATCGCAAACGAACGCGCCACTCTATCGCGCAAATTAAACGAAAGCGCATATAGAAACAGCGAAAACGCTTGAATAGCGATCCCAGCCGTCAGGATCTGGTTGAGCGTCCGAATCCCCGCCAGTAACGTTTCCGGCCAACCGTTAATCATACAAACCCTTCCAATAAAAGTTTCACAGCAAAGCGGCTGTAACTGCCGCTGATCCTATTTTATAGCTTTTGCAAAAAACAAAGCTACATCTTGATTGAGGTAATAATGGTCATTATACCCGCAGAACTCATATCCGAATTTTTGCGCGAGACGAATGCCCGGCAGATTTTTAGACTGCATTTCCAAAATAAGACGACGATGCGATCTTCCCGCGGCCCAATCCTGAGCGGCGGCCAACAATGCGCCTGCCACACCCTGGCGTCGATTTGCCAAATTCACCACGAGGTCAGTGACCCACACCACAGAGTCGATCCCACGCTCAAGCAGGCTGATATATCCAACGGGGTCCTGGTCCATAAAAGCAGTATACATCATCGATCTTCTCACCCAATCATCGGCAAGGGCAAAGGGATTGTGCGGATAAGTAATCGAGACGGAGCGAGGTAAATGTACTTCCCTAAAGGTAGCTGCAACCTGCCCAGCATCACGGCGTAACTCCAATTGCCAAACCGATTCACTGGTAATCGAATGATCAAAAGACATGAGGCGGGAAAGATCGGTTGCAACGGTGGGACGAAGTTGAATTTCAGGCATGAATATTTCCAGATTAATAATTATTGTACTGGCACAACACGGACCGGTACCACACAAGCCGGTAATGCCTGACCTTGATTATCAGTAACCACAAGGCGTAATTGATAGTCGCCGGGGGTCAAGGCGGTGGTAATCCAGAAGCCCAGCGTGCTGTTAATTCTAATCTCCCGCCCGGCGGAGATGGTGGCCCAGGTGTCACTTCCCTGGGGGGCAACTTCATATTTATAAAATCCAAAGTTCGAGACATTGACCGTGCCAATCAGTTCAACAGTACCTTTCACTTCAGCGCCGGGTTCGGGAGACGTGATTATGATCTGATTCGGTGTGCAGCCGGTCACATTTGCGGCTGATGCTTGCGGGGGCAAATTCGCGAACTGGGTCATCATTTCCGGGGAAAGTGTACCCGTTGGTGTTGAGATAAAGTCAAACGTTGGCGTGGTAAGAAAAACAGATGCGGGCAGAAGCGGAATAAAAAAAGTGGTCATCGAAAATACAAAACAAAATAAAATAGTCACTAAAATCGAAAGAAATGCTGATCGTCCCAAACGACGTGAAGAAAATTGGCGCTCCAGACTATACACGGATGTTTGCCACTCGCGCCATGAACGCCATAACCAACGAAAAGAAAACATGCCGCCGATTGCCAGCAGGATATAGATCAGCACCTCGTACGAGGCGAGGAATTTATAAATTTCTGCCATCTGTGAACTTTATTTACAAACCATGCAGCACGCCGCGGACGATCTTCTCGATCTTGGGCGTAATAATTTTTCCGGCTTCCATAACCTCTTCATGAGTTGTGACTGTGGAGCCATCCAGATTTGCCTTGTTACTAATGCCGGAAAGCCCAAGTACGCGCATATTGCCATGACGCGCGATGATCACTTCAGGCACGGTAGACATGCCGACTGCATCGGCGCCTGCAAGCCGTAAAAAACGCAAATCTGCGGGGGATTCAAATGAAGGACCGCTCAAGCCGGCGTATACCCCTTCACGTAAAGTATCGCCATTATCTCTTGCAATTTTTCGGGCAAGGTCGCAATAAGCGCGATCATAAGGCTGACTCATATCAGGAAAACGCGGACCGATCTCGTCCAGATTCGGACCCATCAGTGGATTCAAACCGGACATTCCCATCAGATTTAATTGATCGGTGATAAGCATCACATCGCCAGGCTCAAAATCAGGATGCACTCCCCCAGCAGCATTGGTAACGATCATGTTTGGGATACCCAGACGCTGCATTACACGCACGGGCAGGGTGATCTGGTCCATGGTGTAGCCTTCATAATAATGAATGCGTCCCTGCATGACGAGGACCGGCTGGCCCTCCAATTCACCGATCACAAAGCGCCCGGCATGCCCGTGGACGGTTGAAACGGGGAAATTAGGTATGTCGCTATAAGGGATACGGACTGCTTTTTGAACGGAATCAGCCAGATCGTTAAGGCCCGAGCCGAGAATAATCCCCATAATAGGCTCACGAAGTTTGGATATTTGTTTTTTTATCGTTTGTGCGGCTAAATCGATTTGAGCAAGAGTAATAAAATTCTGCATTTTCTGGCCTGTGTAGCTATTTTTTTTTGTAAATCTCTCATGTGCCTGGCGATTATATCAGAAATCACAATCGCCCATTTCAAGAGGTAGATAAAATCTGCTTCTTATGCTATCCTCGAACTCAATGAAACACGCATCAAAAAATAATCTGAACGCGCTTTCTTCGGGCTTACTTGGGGTCACAGGAGCAAGCCTGCTGTTAATCCCATCGCACCTCAAAATAGTGGTCTCAGATCAATTGAATACTGCCACCCTATTGCTGGGGATATTATCCTACGCAATCGCGCTTTGGCTGCAGATTGTAGTGGTATTGCAAGCACAACAAAAACGCATCCTTCTCCTGCGATGCGTTTCAGCCCTTTTCCTGTTTATTTTTGCCTGGATATACATACGCGCGGGGTGCTTTGCGGAAGCGGGCATATTTTTCTTTGTAGGGAGCGTGCATCTGTTCCTGATCGCTCCTGTAAACCGACGGTTCGAAAACATTAATTTTCTAAACCTGACATTTGTAATCATCGGCTTTTCAACTGGGATCTTTCTTGCCATATCAAGCAGCCAATACGCACAAGTTGATCTGACACTAACTAAAACTCCACTTGCAATTGGGTTTCTGGTGGCTGCATTCCTCGGCGCGCTTACCATCTTTTTCCCTTCTTCAAAACACAACATATTTCTTCTTCGCTCACAAGCCATACCATGGCTGGCATGGTGCGTCATTTTTATCCCAACGGCTTCAGCAGCGAATATTATCGCGCCGGCATTGCTGGCTGTGATCATATTGCTCGGTGATATTCTGCCCTGGGACAAATTGAGCCTGCCCGAAGATGATATTCTCGGTCACCGGGTTGTGATGGTTGCAAGCACCCTGGGATTGACATCCCTGATCTTCTTAAGCGCTTTGCTGATCGTGATCGATAATTCCCTAAATACCGAAACCACGTTACTGGTGACAGCGCGTGAGGCTGCCTTTCTGTTCTTTATTCTTATATCAATTGTGATCTATTATCAGGTATCAACGATCATTATGACGATCAACGGGTTAATGCAGGAATTGACAAGGGCGGAGGAAGAGGATGAGGAACCCGATCAAGATCCGGACGCCCATGTGATCACATGGAATGCCCGCCTGGCGCGATACATCAAACCATTCATGCTGACGCGCGAGAGCGAGCGTATTCGCTGGATGGCACAAGCCGATCAGGTCAAGGTGCTTGGGCGCCAGTTCACCCATGAAAAGAAACGCAACGCACAACTGATTCTGTTTATGGAATTAAGCCAGCAGTTGGAAAACCAATTGGATCAACCTGTTGCCGCGCAATTGGCGGTGAACACCCTGGAACGCGCACTAAATTGTTCACTTGCATGTATTTATATTCATGAACCAGACCCGCAGGAATTCATGCTGCTGGCCGCAGCAGGGCAACAAACCAATCTGATTCCAGCCGGTTATCGTCAGAGTATTTCATATGGGGCAATTGGCCGCGCTGTTCGCCAGAGAAAAACACAAATCATTAACGATATTAGAGAGGATGCGGATTACGTCCGTTTCGAAAACGAAACCAGCCTGTCTGCCGTGGTGATACCATTAATATCAAATGGACATGCCAACGGGGCTATCCTACTCAACAGTGAAAATATCAATGCGTTTAGCAGCATTGATATTGGGCTTGCGGAAGCCGTAGCCGCAGAACTTACCCGCGCATGGGAACGCTCCGGTTATCACCAACGCTTGATGAATCTCGTCCAGGCAGGGAGTCAGCTTTCATCGATGGTGGAACCTGAATCCACTGCGCGCGAGGTGGCTGCCATCGCCAGGGAAATTTTGCAGGCACGATTTACTTATGTTCATATCCAATTGGGGCAGGAAAGGGATTTCACCCAAAGCGCCTCTTCGGGCAATGCCCCGCATTTATTAGAGTCGTTAAGTAATTCCATAAACTCTGAAGTATTGGTGCAGATGGCTTTTCAGGCTGCCCAGCCTTTCCGGGTACGAGATGTTCGAAAATACGTTTCCACTTCACATTTGATCATTGATCATCCCGGGCTGCGAAGTATGCTGACCATCCCGATCCGCTGGCACCGCATGAACATTGGAGCAATATTTGCATTCGGGAAACAACATGAAGTGTTCTTCACAGAAAACGACGAATCCCTCGCCGAACTCCTTTCCATTCAGACTGCCGGCGCTTTCGAAAGCACATGGCTGCAGCAGGAATTAAGGGCTTCGCTACGAATCACATCCCTGCTTTATCGCTTGAGCAACCAGATCATTCAGGCGGAAAATTTGGAGGACGCCGCTGCGGATATCGCTCAAACCGCCCACAAACTTGCCAAGAGTATCACCACAGGCATTGTGCTCCTCAATTCAGCCGGCAACATAATGACAGAAGTAGAGATCGACTCCACAGGCATGCATCATGGATCCAATCATCCAATGGAACTTATTAAAGATGCACTGGATTCAGGGCAGCTTATTTATTTTTCACAGGGACAATCCATAACACGAACCTGCCTGCCCATTCAAACACCCATCCAAAAATACGGCGCGGTATGGATGGATGTCTCTGAAGACCAGAGTCATAAACCAACGGCTAACCCAAACGACCTGCAGGCGCTTGTCAACCAGGCCGCGATAGCATTGGAGCGGTCACTTTTGCTGGTGGAATCACGTCGACAAGCCAAGGAGATCAAAGCCGCATACGATACACTTGAGGACACATACGATCAAACCCTTGCCGCACTCATGTCTGCACTGGATGCTCGTGATCGAGAAACGGAAGGCCACAGTCTGCGTGTCAGCCATCTGGTTGCAAAGTTGGGGGAAAGCCTTGGTTACTCTCATGAACAACTCAAGGTGTTGGAACGCGGATCGCTATTGCACGATATTGGTAAAATCGGTATCAGCGATACGATCCTGCATAAACCCGGGCCATTGGATGAGCAGGAGTGGAAGATCATGCGATTGCATCCCGATATTGGGGCGAAGATCGTGGCGGGAATTCCTTTCCTGCAAGATACCATCCCGCTCATTCGTCACCACCAGGAAAGGTGGAATGGAACAGGCTATCCCGGCGGACTACAAGGTGAAGAGATTCCGATTCTGGCGCGCATGTTCGCGATCGTGGATGCGTTCGATGCGCTTACCAGCAAGCGCCCATACAGAAAAAAAATATCCGCGCTGGAGGCACTTGAATACCTGCGCGAACAATCGGGAATCCTGTTCGACCCAAATATGATCGACGCATTCGAAAAAGTGGTTATGCAAGGCGAGCCAGATCAGCCAATTTTGGAATAACAAATGCCAAACAAAAACAAGCCGGGCGGCTTTACACCACAGGAAAACCTAATATCGATTCTGCCATCTGTTGTAGCGGGCATTATTGTTTTGTTCGCATCCTGCGTTACGATTCTCGTTTACTTTCCTCCTCAAAACCCATTCTATAAAATTGCCGTAATTCTTTACGGGGCTGTTGGCAGCTTATACCTGACTTTTTACTATCTTCTTTTTACTACATCTTTAAATAAGTCCCGTTTCGCATGGACTAATGCGATCATTTCAGGCATGGCACTTGGCGGGATGACATTTCTCGTCCCTCAGGAAATCGACTATTTACTTTACATCCTTGTGATTATTGCATCCATATCCACCTCGTTAATCTCCACCCGCGGACCGGCTTATTTTCTCGTGGGCAGTGCTTCGCTTCTTCACCTGATAACGCACTTGAGGGGCAACGGCATCCCCAATTACCAGATAGTCATTCATCTGAGCCTTGTCATTGCGGCGCTGGTGGCAATTGAAACCATTCAACAGCTGAAAAAGATCGCCAGGGAACAAGTCAACCGACTCGAAATCGTCAACGAACTCAGCAAGCAGATCGTTTCCACACTCGAGACAAAACAGGTTTTTTCCCTGCTCAACGCTGCATTTCAGAATGCACTCGAAGCTGATGCATATTACATCGCGATCGTAGATGGGGATGACCTGCGTCTTGAATTACTTTATGACGACGGCGAATTTTTTGAGAATATAAAAATCAATAGGAAGGGTTCACTGGCTAATTGGGTGATTAAAAACCAGCAGGAGCTCTTCCTCCCAGACATGCGCCACAATGTTCAACTGGACGATCTTGAAATGATCATCATTGGCAAACAGAAGACATCACTCTCGTGGATGGGCGTACCCATGCGCGGCTCGCATGTAGATGGAATTATGGCTATATCATCCTATCGCCCAAACGCCTTCGACCGCAGCGACATGGAATTACTTTCCACCATTGCCCAACGCGCAGCGCTTGCACTGGACAACACCTATCAACATGCATTGGTGGAAGCACAGGCGCGGCTCGACAGTCTCACGCGCGTTTACAATCACGGTTACTTCATTCAAGCCTTGGGCGAACAAGCCGATACATGCCTCGCACAAAAACAACCCCTCAGCCTGATCATGCTTGACATTGATCACTTCAAACAATACAACGATACTTTTGGACACCTTATTGGGGATGAAATACTTGTCAACCTATGCGATGTGATTCGCAGTCATATCAAATCAACTGACGCGGTCGGCCGCTGGGGCGGGGAAGAATTTACCATCGCCCTTCCCAATACCAATGGGCCGCAGGCTATGCTGGTTGCCGAACGCATTCGTGGAACGATGGCTTCACTAAAAGTTCATAACGACAGCCAGATTACCATCCCCATTCCAACGATGAGCATAGGAATTGCAGTGTTCCCCATGGAAACCGATAAGATCATAAATTTGATTGACCTCGCCGACAAGCGGCTCTACACAGCAAAAGAACGCGGGCGCGATCAAATCGAACCTGCTGCCGCGTTCTGGGACGAGATGAAGACGAACTGATTTATTACCTGAGCGAAAATATCTCTCCAAAGGCCTTCACCGTTTTTTCAACACCGGCATCATCCACCCAATAATGAGTCACCAAACGAAAACGACGTGGGCCGGCCCAATCGATCAGCACAGCGCGTTTCTTCATTTCAACCATGATCTCATCCACACTTAATTTGACTTCATCCGCAAGGTCGAAATAAACCATATTTGTGGATAAAGTGCCCGCATCCAAATTTAATCCCTGAACCTGCTTCAACCCCTCATACAGTTTCTTCGCCCGGGCATGATCCTGCCCAAGCCGCGTGGACATTTTCTCCAACGAGATCAGTCCAGCCGCCGCCAGTACACCCACCTGCCGCATTCCTCCGCCCAACATCTTGCGCAAATGCCGCGCGCGCGTAATGAATTTCTTTGAACCAACCAGCATCGAACCAACTGGCGCGGCCAGTCCTTTACTTAAACAAAACATGACAGAGTCCGCTGGCTCAACAAGCTCTTTTACCGAAACGTTCAGTGCAGTGGCCGCATTGAATATTCGCGCGCCATCGATGTGCAAGGACAAATTATTCTCATGAGCGATCTCTCCAACAGCCTGTGTATATTCAACAGAAAGCGGAACACCGCCGCATACATTCTGTGTATTCTCCAGGCAGACGAGTCGCGTAATGGTGTGATGCACATCCTCGGACTGAATCGAAGCGAGAATATCGTCGAGCAGGAGCGTGCCATCAGCTTGATTCTTGACTGGGTGCGGTTGAATCCCGCCTAAGGCAGACATTCCGCCTGCTTCATTCATATAAATATGAGACTTGTCCCCAACGATCACCTCATCCCCGCGCTGACAATGCACCAACAACGCCAGTAAATTTCCCATTGTTCCCGAAGGGACAAAAAGCGAATCTTCTTTCCCCAACATCTCCGCGGCTTTTATCTGTAATTGATTTACTGTGGGATCGTCCATATAAACATCGTCACCCACTTCAGCTTCGGCCATTGCCTCGCGCATTTCAGGCGTGGGTTTTGTGACGGTATCTGAGCGAAGGTCTACATATTCCATTTTTATCTCCATCCAACACATACACCGTACCGCGACATTCATGTCGCCCGCCACTGCCAGCCAGCAACATGAATGTTGCCCGCCACTGCCAGCCAGCGACATTTATGTCGCCCGCCACTGCCAGCCAGCAACATGAATGTTGCCCGCCACTGCCAGGTAGCGACATTTATGTCGCCCGCCACTGCCAGTCA
>JBBSCM010000045.1:0-17936 GCA_038250295.1 Anaerolineales bacterium
AAGCTTAACCATTTCTGCTGCTTTTTTATCCTTGGTAGAACTACCTAATAATTGTCCTGCCGCAATATGATTTTGACATTCAATATACTACTCTACATGAATTACGGCGTAGGTGGCAGGTACTCAGGCGGAACTTTGAGCAAGAGAAGAGGTTGGGGTACTTGGAAAAGCCGCCATCCCCCCAGCAGAAAATTAGGTAACTGGTAATCAATAACCCACACAGTACGATCATGGACAAAAACACCCTGATCGTCATGTTGCCATCCAATTGGGCTTGCTGGATAGCTTGAATTGAGAAATTGATAATTTTCTGCGATTCGCTCATTAGTTGCCACTAAATAGATGCCGTCCGGTTTTGCTATAAAAACTCTATTATGAGATGGCAGTTCGTCTGATAAATAATCAACGCTAAATTCATATCTGATTTGATTTGCATTTAAAAAATCTCGGGCTAGTCTTCCATCTCTTGAATGACCTGTGAGTTCGCGCTCTCTTACAATATAATATTGAGTATCATCAACTTTTATTAGAATAATCTCTGATAGAACGAAAATCTTTTGAGCAGTATGTAAAAGAGAGAGTACTGCTATGGGGTCAATTCTATCATCGTCTGTTTTTGGCAGATTGTCCAACCTGTC
Source organism: Anaerolineales bacterium (assembly GCA_038250295.1). GTDB lineage: Bacteria > Chloroflexota > Anaerolineae > Anaerolineales > Villigracilaceae > Villigracilis. The sequence continues at coordinate 639 of JBBSCM010000045.1, forward strand.
AACTTTATACCTTGTATGGTTGTAAACATCATATACTTCTGGCTCATATTCCAATGGATTCAATAATACCAAGCCCTGGGAGATGGTAATAAAACCGTCAGAGTTTGGTAGTGTAATTTTCTTTCCAGTATTTAAATCCAATATGTATTTTGAGTCAACATCGACCCAATATCCATCTGGAGAAACTCTCAGGGAACTTTTTGATAGTTTACAGGCTGGAATTACAACTTCCACCCGATCAGGGTATCGAAATGTTTCACTGTGTTGAGGACACCTGCATTGGAAGAGATATTGTAGGAATACAATATCTCTTCCCCACAGGCCATAACACCACGCGAAGCCTGTTATGCTAATAAATATTATTAATCCAAACAGACCGATATACCAAAGTCTTAGTTGCATTTGTTTCCTCGTTGTTAATTATAAGTTAAACATATCTTAAATCGATTATATTTATGGACCACCTGTACCTGGTATGTTAAATCGCAATTGGTAGGAATTACTCGCATCCCAACTGCCATTGACACCCACTACACGGACATAGTAATATCCCGGTGCAGCATTGCTGAGTTTTATCAGTTCAGCAGCTTTTTGGTATTTTGTGGAACTTCCTAATAGTTTCCCTGATGCATCGTAAATGTATAGGTCATAATTGGCTGGCAAACTGGTTAAGTGAACTTGTAGATTGCCAGTTTGGGTTGAATAGAATAGAAACCAATCCTCATCATCTGTAGGATTGATGAAGTAACGGAGATTCGTGTTATTGGGGCTTACGTCTGTCACCAAACCAGGAATATCTGGCACATCATCTGTAGTTGGAGGTAGATTCGCAGATGTGATGAAAGACTCAAATGCTCCAATGTCAATTTGTGAAATACCATCTCCATTTCCGTCAAATATCATTTCACCGACAAAACTTGGATCTCCTGCATCAATCATTGGGGATGCAATTGCGAGACGATAATCTTTTCTAACAGGATTCATAAATTTAGGGTCCAAGTCGAACAAGTTTTCATATGCATTGGAGTTTGCAGATAGATTGCCCAAGTGCCAATTTGCTATACATTGCTTGTTTAATCCACAAATGGAGAAAAGATTGTAACTATATTCAACATTGCCGTCTTGCCCTGATAAAATCTGAATTGGCGCAAATGATTGTCCAATAAAGATATTGTTTCGAATCAGGGAAGTAGTCGCTTGGTTTTCAAGCATGTTGATCGTAACGCCAGATTGCCCACCAATAAATGTATTGTTTTCCAGATTGTAATTTACTGGACTACCTGGAATCAGTCCCCTGACTAGCACTCCACCTAAAGTATTGTTTTCAAAGATGATATTATTTAAAATAATATTTTTTAAACTATGTTGTGAGACATCTATTAATTCAATGCCATAACCGGTCCCACCGCGAATTAGCACTCCATAAATTCTTACATCGCTTGATGTTATTTGGAATGCGGGTTGCAACGCAGGTGTTTCAATGACTACCCGGCCGGGAAGACCTATTATTGTTAAGGGTTTATTAATTGTCACGGATTCGTGGTAGACACCTTCTGGTATTAGAATAACTGCGTTCGAGGATGCTTGATTAACAGTGTCTTGTATGGAGTCGTTGACAATCAATAAATCTCTTGCTGTATCCCACACTGTATCAAAACGTGTGTCGAATTTGCCAGTCGCGACTGTGTCATCTAATCCAAAACTAAATTCAGTTAAATCCATTATATGGTCATTGCCGAATGAGCTGTAATCGAAATTCTGGCTTCCCACAATCAAAAACTGTCCGTCTATAGAAATGGCTTTTGCGTGCATTAATTGATTTGTAAATTTGACTTTTAAGTGTGAATATACGTCGGAACTATTTGGCTCAAGAAGTATCTGTTGACGAAGTTGTTCCATACTCAAAACATTTATTACATCCTCCCCTTTCTCGCCTGACAATATTAATTGTACATCTACACCGTTCCGCAAAGCCTCTATAGTGGTTATTGAATAACTCATAGGGCCTCTTTCTCCATAAGGCAAAGAGGGAGGCATGTCTATTGGGTAGCACGTATTTTTAACACAAATATAATCAGATATTGGGTAATTTTCAAAGAAACGGTTTTGTAATAGATTTATATGGCTTGTAGCAGAATTCATTGCTTCAATTATGGCCGTATCAGCAGCTTTAACCGTGTCATTGCGGAAAAGAGAAAAAATATTGATGCTATCATCACCGTTAATAGGGCGAATAGCTAAAACCTCGGGTTTGTGTTGAATTTGAGTTACAGGATATTCGCAATAGGGTGGTATTCCGAAACAATCTTTTAGTCCGCGCGCATTAGCCCATAGCTCATCAAACATTTTTAATGCATCTTGAACGATTGGACCGGATATTTGAAGACCAGCATCAATGCTTGGAGTTTCTAAGTAGCGAGTTTGGAAATTGTATCCTGATACAATGGCTTTTTCTCCGTCCACAATTAATAATTTAACATGGCTGTGAATATTGGGTATTTCATAGCTAAAGACATCTTTTGAGTTTCGATAAGAAGCGACTTCTATTTTCCAATCTATTTCTGGTTTGTCTAAAGGTATTCCTAGCTTACGTAAATCAGCCAGAACAGTTTTTCTTTGATCTACAATTGTATAGTGTTCCTGTCCAAGCAAAATCCTTATTCGGATGCCTGCTTTTTTTGGGTCACTTTTAGCGATCTCGTACAAAGCTTTAACGCCACTCAGAAATATTTCTCCAGGGCTGTTGTCACCATCATCCCAGATCATAGTTGTAAAGTCTATTTCATAGTTTGCTTCCTCAGCGAGATCAGCAAAATCTTTAAAAGCATCACTAGCAGAAGACGGATCTTCTATAATAGTGAGTTTCTCAAATTTATTCAAGCAGTAATTTTGATCGCCATCTACATTAACCACATCATACACCGCCTGGCCAATTGGCGAAAGAGTACTTTCATAATCTGAGCAATCATATTTAAGGTTGATAACCAAACGCGCAGCGTTTGCCGCGCCATAGGTACTGGTGAATCGGTTATAAGCGATCACGCGCCTGTGTTTGAAAGTTCCACTTGAAGGACCAACGTTTTTCAAGATGATTGCAATTGCATTACCTTGTGCCCAAGCAGGACGATTGACAATTTCTTGAATGATAGGAGTTAAGGATGGAGACTCTCCTATTTGGTCTAAAGACCATGGCTCGGTGGCTGGTATATGCCAATTAACGGGATATGCTGAAATAATTGGGCGATTACTTGGACGACTGATATTAGTAAACGGCAAAGCATTAACACTATCTTGCCCATAAAAAACCACATTGAGGTCATCTGTATAGGGTCCATCTAAAGTGAATTCCAGATAAGCATTTTGAATGACTGTGCCTTGTGGGATATTCACATTTGGAAATCGAAAACCGCTGGTGATAAATTGTCCATTGGTACATTGTCCCATATAAATTTCATTAGCAGAAGCGCTATAAGTACAATTAGGATGTACGCCTGCATCGTCTGAACTAGCGCTTACAATAAAAACACATCTTCCATCTGAACAATCTGGGTCAGCAGGAGAGGGTGTTGTAACAGTTTGAACACTAAATGACTGAAAGGCTTCATCTTCCGAAGGTGGTTGTGGAGTCGGCTCAGGAAGATTATCATCAACTGGTTCTTCTGTGGGAATTTCAGTTGGAGTGGTTGGCGGTTCATCTTGTGCAGATACAGGGGGAGAAACAAGAACAGAGCTTAAGAATAGTGAAAAAATAATTGGAACTACAATCCATTTGAAAAAAGTATTTTGGGGTTTCATTGAAAAATTCTCTTGTTTATTTTTAATTAGTCTCTTTCGTCTTCCATCTCTGGCACGGAACGATTAAAAACATTCGGCTCCACTTTTTGCGGCGTGAGCATGCTTTCAGCAGGCACAGGTTCCAATAACATGTCTTTTGTATAAATGGCTTGCTTGCGATCTGTAAAACTTAGTTCGTAATTGTCACCGAGGACGATGGCCTCGGTCGGGCAGGCATCTTCGCAAAAGCCGCAGTAGATACAGCGCAGCATATTGATCTCGTAGGTGGAAGCATACCGCTGTCCGGGGGAGAAGCGCTTTTCATCCGTATTTTCAGATGACTCAACAAAAATCGCATCCGCAGGGCAGGCGGCCGCGCAAAGCGAACATCCAATACATTTTTCAAGACCGTTATCGTAACGCTTCAATACATGCCGTCCACGGAAGCGCGGACTCACCGGCCGTTTCTCTTCAGGATATTGAACAGTAACCGTCTTCTCGAATAAAAAGGAACGGAGCGTCTCAGCGAGACCGCGTCCAAGCTCAACAACGGGATCAAAAACGCCCATGGGACTTTCTCCTCAGATCACGATAAATAAGCGCCACCGCCACGATTGCACTGATAATGGAAAGAACAGGGATACTTATCATAAATACCAGACTCAAGTCTTTATACAATTCTGCAAGTAAATATCCTGTAGCAGTGATAAAAACAGTCACCAGCGAAAGCGGCAGAAGCACCTTCCAGCCAAACGCCATCAATCGGTCATAGCGAATGCGCGGCCAGGTCGCACGGATCCAGATCATAAAGAACAGGAGCACAATAACTTTCAATAGCAGGTAGATCGGACCCAAGAGCCAGAAACGATCCACGCTTAGGAATGTATCCTTCAAGAACCAGAACTCGCGGTAACCGCCAAAGAACAAGGTCGCCGCGATCATGCAGATCACGATCATCTTCTGGTATTCGGCCATAAAGAACAATGCAAACTTCATGCCTGAATATTCGGCGTGATAACCGGCCGTTAATTCCTGTTCAGCCTCGGGCATATCGAACGGCGCGCGGTTTACTTCCGCAAGTGTAACGATCAAAAAGATCAAAGCGCCCACAGGTTGTATTACGGCAAACCACACATCCCGCTGCGCATTGACGATATCGATCAGATTCATGGAGTTGCCCATCACGATCGCAATCACAAAGCAAAGGCCAAGCGAAAGCTCATACGATATCATTTGCGCCGCAGAGCGGATGCCCCCCAGCATGGCATACTTATTATTGCTCGACCAGCCCGCCAGCACAATCCCATACACCGCAATCGAAGCAATGGACATGATATACAAAACGCCCACGTTGATATTTGAAACGTGCAGCAAAATCTCGCGGCCAAATAAATTGAACGATGTGCCAAGCGGTATCACCGCCGCAAGAATAAGCGAAGGCACAACTGTCAATACGGGCGCAAGTACAAACACAACCTTGTAAACGCGACCCGGCGTGAGTTCCTCTTTAAAGATTAACTTGACCGCATCTGCGATCGGCTGAAGCAAACCCTGCGGTCCTGCGCGGTTCGGTCCCACGCGCACCTGCATGCGCGCCAATGCGCGGCGTTCATATAAAGTGAGATATGCAAAGCCTGTCAAAAGAATCAGGCAGAGCACAAAACCTTTAATTACCCATTCGACCCAATTAGTCCAATCCATATCACTTCACCTTCCCTGCGCTTTGCGTCAGGACACGCGCCACAACAGGTTCGCGGATCGCAACGCCCATACTACGCGGCACCAGCGCCACACCCGCCGAGATCGTGTCGTCTATCTTCACAACTACTTCACTGCTCACACCGTCGAAGCTGATCTTCACACGAGCGCCCGCTGTCACACCGAGATTCCTGGCAGCAGAGGGATGCAGTGTTACAGTCGCTTCGCCAACACGTTGATCTAATAATTGCGCAGGATTGATCGTCACGCCGCGGTCATATAACTTGTTGACAGGCACAGCCAGCAATTCTTTTTCTTTGGGACGAAGAGCCGCTTCTTTTCTGACCTTTGGAATGTGTACCGTTTCCCCAGCCTGAGTGGTCGGGACGAGTTGTACACCCAGCCCCTGCGTGTTCTCATAAGTTGTGCCGCCGTAATACAGGTCACCGCGCCCCACAATCGGCCATTGACCATGCACCTCGGCGAGTTTTTCATAACTCAGGTCAGTAAACGCATCGAGTGAATTCGCAAGAATATCAAACACCACGGAAACAGATGAACCTTCAAGGATAATGCCCATGTGCCGGGCGATCTGTGAAGTAATGGAGTAATCAGGTTTCGAATCGCCTTTCACTGGCACAGCCGCATAGAAACGCTGTACGCGGCGCTCACCTGATGTGAATGTCCCTTCGCGTTCGGTATAAGCCTGCGCAGGGAAAACCACATCCGCAATTTCAGTGGTCGCGGTTTCGAGAATATCCTGCGCTGCCACAAACTTCGCGCCTTTGAGAGCCTTTGCCAATATTGGTGAATCACCCACAGGGTCAGCGCCAACGATGTAAACGGATTTTCCTTTGAGGGCTTTTTCCAGGTCAGGCTCGGGGCGGAACCCAACTTCCCAGGCGCCCTGATCGTTGACTCTCTGCCAGACACCCACCAAACCGTTGTTCGGCTTGCCGATATGATCGGTCTCTTTCAAAAGTGTGGCACATGCAGAAGCCAAAGTGGACGAACCGTTCAATCCAAGTCCCTCGTTGCCGTAGAACACAATGGCATTCTTCGCCTTCGCAAATTCATCAGCGATCTTGCCTTTCTTGCCAAGGTCACTCACGGTCTTTACTTCATCGCCATTCGCATAACGGATGACAAACTTCGCAAATCTATCCAATTTGGTCTCGCGCGGGTTCGCAACAATAAGAGTCGCACCTCGGTCTGCGGCTTGCTTCACGCGCAGCCACCAGATTGGCGCTTCTTCATATAAATTAGAAGCAACCACAAGAATGGCATCGCCTTTGCCCATCTTGCCAATATTTGTTCCCTGCCCCACACCAACAAGTGCGGTTATGTCACCACCGCCCATGTCAGAATATAAAATCGCTGTACCGCCCGCTGTATCTGCCATGGACTTGAGGTTGAACAAGTCTTCATTCGCAAGCCTGCCTGAAGCCAGTACTACAAAATTCTTTTTGTCTGAAGTAAAGTTCTGCGCAGCTAATTTCGTCGCGGCATCCCATGAAGCGCGTACTAATTTATCATCCTTGCGGATTAATGGCCGAGTGAGGCGTTTCTTGCTTTCCGTGTAGTGATAGGCAAAGCGGCCTTTATCACACAACCAGATCTCATTTACTTCTTCATTCTGGCGCGGCATGACACGCTTCACAACAATGTCACCACCAGCCTTGGCTTCGCGGCGCGTGTTCAAAGTGGTGTTACACCCAACTGGGCATTGTGTACAAATGGAAGCCTGCGCATCAAGTTCCCAAGGGCGCGCGCCAAAGCGGAAGTCCGCAGTGGTTAATGCGCCAACAGGGCAGATATCGGTGGTATTGCCTGAGAAAACAGAATCAAATCCGGGGTCCGAAATTGAAATGATCTGCATATTTCGTCCGCGCTCATCGAAGCCGAGAACTGCTTCGCCGGCAACTTCATCCTGAAAACGGATACAGCGCGCGCATTGAATGCAGCGTTCGCGATCAAGCCAGATCAACTCACCCAGCGGAACCATCTTTTCGAGATGCAGTTTCTCGTCATAGCTAAAACGGCTGTTTCCAGGACCAAATTCCATCGTCAAATTTTGAAGCGGACATTCGCCGCCTTTATCGCAAACGGGACAATCCAACGGGTGCGAAGTGAGCAGGAATTCCACCGTACCCTTCTGGCCCTCCGTAGCCTTGTCCGTTGTAGTCATCACGACCATGCCCTCTGAAACGCGGTTGGTGCAAGCCGTTTCAAGTTTGGGCATGAATTGGATCTTGGGCTGGCCGTTCTCCATCACAACCTGGCCTGTGGCACGGTCCAACATCGGCCGCCCAACTTCCACCAGACACATACGGCACATACCGACAGGCTCGAGTTTTGGATGATGACAAAAAACGGGAATATCGATGCCCGCCATCTTGGCAGCATCCGCCACCCATGTTCCGTCCGGAACCGTTACATTTATTCCATTAATTGAAAGCGTGACTTGTTTACTCATCAATACTCCGACTAATCCTGAAGTTCTTCTCTTTCAATACCAGCCTGCCTGAGGATTTCGCGCAATGTTCCCTGCGGCAGGTCCTTGCGATGAAAAGAAACTACAACTCTTCTTCGAGTTTCAGGATGAAAATAAATTCTATGGCTGCCTTTGCTCCTGTCAAGAACAAAGCCTTTCCTCTCGAGAATTTTTATAACCTGCTGCGGCGTACGTGAAGGAAACTTAGGCATGAGCAGGTATTGTTAATGTGTATTCCAATACTTCATTTTCAGTTGGTATTTCTTCACCGTGCGCCAATAAACTTTCAATATAAAGTTCAATGGCTTCCCGCGCCATGCTCATGGATTCTTCCAATGTTTCACCAAAAGTCACGCAACCGGGTAAGGACGGCACATTAACAGTAAAGCCACCTTCCGGTTCTTTCCGAAGTAATACTCGGTAACTCAAAGCGTCCATGTAATCCTCCAGCAGTAATACTGCTAAGCCTTTACTACTTTTTTAAAATCCTGCGGAAATCTTTCAATACCAGTAACCACAGCCATTGTTGAGAATTCACCCAACGCGCATAAACATTTACCCTGCATTTGTTTGGCCACATTCAAAAGCAGGTCTACATCTGCTTTTGAACCGTCGCCAGAATGAATACGCTCGGTAAGGTTTTGCATCCAATAGGTACCTTCACGGCAGGGTGTACACTTGCCGCAAGACTCATGCTTGAAGAAATGGATCGTCTTGTTCAGGACCCAATCCAGGCTGACGGTATCATCCAACACGATCACAGAAGCAGACCCGAGGTCCGCGCCGAGCGTGCGGACAGATGCATAGTCCATCGGCGTATCAAGAACCTTGTCATCCACAACGATCATGGACGATGACGCCCCCGCTGCCATGATCGCCTTCACCGGGCGGCCTTCCTGAACGCCGCCCGCATGTTCATAGATCAACTGACGGAAAGTTGTTCCAAACGGCAATTCATAATTACCCGGCTTTCGCACGCGGCCGGAAAGCGAGAATATCTTTACACCGGCGCTGTCGGCTGTGCCCATCGACTTATACCAATCTGCGCCATTGGCGAGGATGGGGGGGACATTGGCAATAGTCTCCACATTATTAATAACGGTAGGCTTGCCATATAGACCAAACGAAGGCGGGAACGGCGGACGCACACGAGGTTGTCCACGTTTGCCTTCGAGCGATTCGAGCAAAGCAGTTTCTTCCCCGCAGATGTAGGCGCCTGCGCCGAGATGAGTAAAGATTTTCAGGGAATAATCCGTGCCAAATAATTTGTCGCCAAGATAGCCGGCGTTTTCCATTTCTGCGATCTTTTCATCGAGGAAGGCGGCCAACTCCCAGAACTCACCGCGCAAATAAACATATGCCACAGTGGCGCCGACCGCATAGCTTGCGAGAGCAATCCCTTCCAAAAATTGGAAGGGATTGCTTTCCATGATCTCGCGGTCTTTGAAGGTACCCGGCTCGGATTCATCCGCATTGGCAACCACGTAATGCGGCCAGTTCTTGTTATCGATGAATGCCCATTTCATACCGGTGGGGAAACCCGCGCCGCCGCGGCCGCGCAGACCGGAGTTCTTGACCACATCGGTCACTTCGGTGGGTTTCATTTTGGTTACGGCTTTTTTGAATGCATCAAAACCGCCGTTCTTTTTGTAGACATCCAACTTATTGATGTCAGGGATATCACGATGACGAAGGAGAATATGTTCCATTACTTGATCTCCCTGTCAGATTCTTTCAACGTATCAATTAATTCCATCGTTCGATCCACGGTCATATTTTCGTGATATTTGATTCCATCAGGTCCTTGTGTTTGAAACATTGGCGCTTTATCACAAGCGGCAAGACACATCACACCTTCAAGAGTCACCAGGCCGTCAGCGGTTGTTTCGCCGACTTTGATGCCAAGATTTCCACACAGGTTCTGCATGAATTCATCTGCGCCGCGCAAGGCACAGGGCAGGTCTGTACAAACTTGCATGCGATACTTGCCGGCTTTTTCATCATGATAAAGCGTGTAAAAACCAACAATAGAAGCCACATCCGTCTCGGTGATGTCAAGGATTCTGGCGATATCCTGCATCGAAGCCTTATTGATATATCCTTCCTCACGTTGTGCAAGAAACAAGAGCGGCATCACTGCTGAGCGTTTGTGCTCAGGCGGATATTTCGATAATATCTGTTTTACTTCCTTCGGATAAGTTTTCTCAAGGCTCATCTGTCAATATCTCCGAGGACGATGTCTATGGAAGCAAGGATGGCGACCAGATCAGCCACCAGGTGTCCTTTCACGATCTGTGAAAGCACGGATAAATTATCAAATGAAGGTGTGCGTAAATGAACGCGGAGCGGCTTCGGGCCGCCATCGCCTTCAAGCATTAAACCCAACTCGCCGCGCGGTGATTCGACCGCGCTATAAATGGAAGCCTTCGGCGCAGGGAATCCTTCCGTCCATAACTTGAAGTGATGGATAAGAGCCTCCATGCTCACGCCAATTTCCGAACGCGGCGGCGGGACAAACTTTCGATTTTCAGAGCGCACAGGTCCAAGCGGTAATTTATTCAAAGCCTGTTCCACGATCTTCAACGACTCGCGTAATTCATCGATGCGCACCAGGTAACGCGCATATGTATCGCCTTCAGTGCGGGTGGGCACATTGAAATCATATTGCTCATAACCGCAATAAGGCCGCACCTTGCGCAAGTCCCAGTCCACACCGGAAGCGCGGAGCATGGGTCCTGTTACACCATATTGAAGGGCAACTTCCTTGCTGAGGTAACCAATATCCACCATACGGTCAATAAAGAGCGGATTCTTCGTCAGCAGGGATTCGTATTCATCAATACGCTTGGGAAATATTTTAATAAAATCGCGAACTGCTTTTTCAAATTCAACTGGCACATCGCGCCAGACACCGCCGGGGCGGAAGTAGGTTGTCATCATGCGTTGGCCCGAGACCAGTTCAAAAATATCGAGAATTTGTTCGCGTTCACGGAAACAATACAAAAACATGGACATGGCCGCGAGGTCAAGTCCCGAGGTTCCAAGCCAGACAAGATGCGAAGCAATGCGTTGCAGCTCGGTGAGGATCACACGCAGCCCTTGCGCACGCACCGGCACATCCAGGTCAACGAGTTTTTCGACGGCCATTACATACGCCAGGTTATTTCCCATCGTGTTCATGTAATCAAGGCGGTCAGTCATCACTTCTGCCTTTTGATAGGTCTTGGCTTCCATGTTCTTTTCAATACCCGTGTGCAAATAACCAATATCGGGGATACAGTTGACGACGATCTCGCCATCCAACTCAAGCAAAAGGCGCAGCACACCATGCGTGGATGGATGCTGGGGCCCCATATTCAGGAGCATGGTTTCACCTGTCAGCGCTCGCGCTGATACAAGATGTTTGAATTTCTCTATGCTGACTTCTTCAATCTGACTCATAACTATTCCTTCGCGTACGGCTTGCGCAGATCGATCTCATCAAAATTAAAAGTAAACTGTGGTTCTTCATAACCCAGCGGAAAATCCTTACGAAGCGGATGCCCTACATGATCTTCAGGCATCAAGATCCTGCGCGGGTCGGGATGACCTTCGATCTCAATGCCGAACATATCGAGGAGTTCACGCTCACGCCAATTCGCCACCGCATACACACCGGTCGCAGTCGGGACCTTGGGGCTGTCTCCGTTGACCGGGACTCTGATCTGCACCGAAAGATTTTTCTCGAGTGAGGTAAGTTGATAGATCACATGAAAACGTGGAGTTTCCTGCGGCCAATAATCAGTTGCAGTTAAGGCCGAGAGTAATTCAAAATTAAATTCGTCACGCAAAATCGTCAATGCTTCCACGATCTGTTCGGGCTTCAGGAATAGATGCACTTCATCGCGAAACTCTTCGTACGTCGCGCCGAATTTTTCCTGAATGTTTTTTACAACGGGTTCCAGTTTTTTATCCATAGTCTTTACCCCGTCATTGCGAGGAGGGTGCCCTTCCCGACGAAGCAATCTCCGACATTGTGTTGGGGATTGCTTCGGGCAAAGAAAAGAGCGCCCTCGCAATGACGTTATGCTTTAGCCAAATCCTTGAACTTCTCACCCTTTACTTTTTCATACACGGTGAGCACACCATGGATCAAAGCCTCAGGGCGCGGCGGACAGCCCGCCACATATACATCCACAGGGACAACTTCATCGACACCCTGATAAATGGCATAGTTATTGAAGACGCCGCCGCAGGAAGCGCAATCGCCCATGGCGATCACCCATTTCGGTTCGGGCATCTGGTCGTACAAGCGGCGCAGGACAGGACCCATTTTCTTTGAAACGCGTCCCGCCACGATCATCAGATCTGACTGGCGCGGACTGGCGCGCATGAGTTCCATACCGAAGCGGCTCATATCGTAATTTGCAGCCTGCGCAGACATCATCTCGATGGCACAGCAGGCGAGGCCGAACAACATCGGCCACATGGCATTCGTCCGCGACCAATTGACCATACTCTCAAGCGAGGTGGTAACCACGCCCATATTTCCAAGTTTTTGCTCTATTCCCATTCCAAAGCTCCTTTTTTCCACGCGTAAACGTAACCGATAAGAAGGACAACGATAAAGATGACCATTTCGATCAAACCAAAAATGCCCAGTTGGCGAAACGCGATCGCCCAGGGTAATAAGAATACAACTTCAATATCAAAAAGGATGAACAACACAGCGATGAGATAGAAGCGGACAGGCATACGGCGCGTGCCCTCGCCATAGGGGGTCATGCCCGATTCATAAGGCATGGATTTCGCTTCTGAGGCTTTTTTCGGCCCAAACAATTCCCCCAAACCTATCGCAATGAACGCGATCAGCGTGGCGACTGCGATCATTACGCCAATGGCAATGTACTCCAGCAACATAAAACACCTCTTTGGTGTGTACCTTTCACGGTCAAAAATTGCGCTTTTTTATGAGGCGGGAAGCGCAATTTTTGACCGCAGGTATTATAAAAAATTAGTGCGTGAAATCTGGCACGTTCGGCGTAGTATATCATAAGAGACTTTGGGGGGCTAGTGAAAGTGCCTCTTTTCACAAAAATGATGATATTTGTCATATTGGCACTTGATAGTGAAATTGCCAAGCATTTCTCCTATCTTTTTCACAACTTTAAAAAGAAAGATCGCCATAAAGGCGATCCTTGATTCTCATCCTAATCCCCCAAATAATCCCTCAACTCGCGGCTCCTTGCGGGGTGACGTAGCTTTCGCAGTGCCTTCGCCTCGATCTGGCGGATGCGTTCACGCGTCACATTGAAATAGCGGCTGACTTCTTCCAGCGTATGTTCCTTCCCATCGCTTAAGCCAAAGCGTAATTCCAGCACTTCGCGCTCGCGTTCTGAAAGGGACGCCAGCGCACGCTGCACCTGCTCACGGAGCATTTCTCGCGCGGCAGCGTCCATTGGGGAAGGCGCATCTTCATCTTCGATAAAATCGCCAAGCGAGCTGGATTCCTCATCCCCTACTGGCCCATCAATGGAGACGGGCTCCTCGGCAGAACGAAGCACGCGGTTCACTTTTTGTGAAGCCATGTCGAGGCGCTGTTGCAATTCGGGGTCAACAGTTTTATTCTCTGCATAGGCGCGCATAATCGCCTGCACATCCAAAGCGGAAAGATACCCGACTTCCAGGGCAAGCTCACTGTTGTTCGGGCTTCTGCCCAACACCTGCGTGAGATGTCTTTGTGCGCGCAATATCCGCGAAATGGATTCAAACAAATGCACGGGAATCCGAATCGTGCGCGCCTGTTCCGCAATGGATCGATTAATCGATTGACGGATCCACCAGGTGGCATAGGTGCTGAATTTAAAACCGCGGCGCGGGTCAAATTTACCGATGGCGCGCAGCAAACCCATGTTGCCTTCCTGGATCAAATCCAACAGTGACATGCCGCGCCCAAGATAACGTTTGGCAACACTCACCACCAAACGCAGGTTCGCACGGACGAGCGCCTGGTTTCCATCCACTGCGCGCGCATGCACGGCATCCATTTCGGTTAGTAATTCTTCGTCAGATGGCAGGTTGCGGTAGAGAGTCCGATGAACGGGCAGCGCGTTTTGATCGCGGACATACGTCAGCAGCCACTCGGCATATTTAAACGGAAGCAGGCACAGGTCAAGAAAGACGCCGTAGGCATGTCGGGCAAGGTTGTCCCAAAGATGGTCAACACCCCAATGGCCGTTATCCAAATAAGCGCGGAAATAAGAGGGCGAGTCAAATTGCCAGCCCGAATGAAGCGATTGGGCTTCGGCGATCATCAAAGCAAGATTGGGGGGTTCATGATCGAGTTGTTTTGTATCTTCGATGAGGCGGTCCCATGAGGTGGCCAACTCCAAAAGCACGGCATGATAAATGGAACAAGCCAGCGAAACATCCTTGCGGTGTTTCAGTTTTCGAAGTTTTGCAATATGACGATCCGCTTCGCTCAGCGTGGCAAGGCGAAACTCGCTGTCTGAATCAAGAAGCTTGACCTGGCCGATCTCACGCAAATACAAACGCACAGGGTCTTCGGAAAGCTCGGTTGCAATCTCATGCGAATGTACGGGCAAAACATCGTCAATCTCCTCCTCCTGCTGCGTCAGTAAAGATTCATCGGGCTCGATGATCTCATCATCCGTTATTCCAAGCGGGAGGCCATTATCATCTTCCAGGGATTCCAAAATGGAACTTACCGAAAAAAGGGTTTCCCCGGCTTCGATCTCCGGCGCGTCAAATTGCGCCTTCGGAATTATTTTTTTCCGTGGCACAGACTTCGGTTTATTGTTCGGTCTGGTTTTCGCGGGCATGTGTCCCTTTTCCTGAATGGCTATGTTTTATAGATAACACCCGAACTTCTAAAACATTACGCCTGCCGCTTTGAAGATATCCTTCGTTTCGCCTGGTCCAAACTATGGAGCAGTTTTGTGAATTGTATAGCCTGCTCCTGGTACACCTTTATATTCACGCCGCCCTGTTGCTGTTCCTCCTCCTGCAGGAAGCGCAATTGATTCACATTCGCCATTGCGTTCGCGCGCCGCAGGTCAATAAAGCGCGCAAGCAATTCATCGACCAGTTTATCATCCACAGGGTCGATCTGATCTGTTTGCGCAAGCAGGTCTCTTGAAACATCACTGATCGTTTCAGGCAGGTGGCTCATCACATAATGATGATGGTCCTTCTCATCCTGCTCCACCGCCCGGCGTACCACGCCAAACAACAACTGATGGTCAGTATACCCGAAGTCATCCACTGCCAGCGCACTTAAATGAGACTCTTCCAGTTTTCTATCAAGCCGATATAACAATTCAGGTTTACGGAATAAAACACCCAAACAATAGTTTTCGATCATCAATGTGGGATTCACCGCCACAACAGACAGGTCAGCCTTTTGACTCTGACCAGCCGCCGCACGCGGTTTGCGCCTCACCGCCGGACCCGGAGCCTGTGTGCCGGTCAACGCGCTTTCGTTCACCCGCAGCATTCGCGCCAGCGCCTGACGATACGTATCCCGTTCCATTGGGCTTGGCAGGTCTTCAATTAATGGAAGCACCTGTGCCGCGATTTGATTCTTCACCTTGGCATCATTAAGGTTTTGTCCGGCCGCCAAAGAATCCATCACATGCGTAACGATGGGCTTGGCATTTTCTATCAGCCGCTTCCATTCTTCCTTATCACGCGCCACAATTTCATCGGGGTCAAGATCATCAGGGATGGAAGCAACGCGCAGATCGGCTTGCAGGCGTGCTTCGTTGCGAAGTAATCCACGCGCATCAAAGCCCAATTCCCCTTCACGATCCATTGCAGAACGAGCGGCATCGAGTCCGCGTAATATGGCTTTTTGTCCCGCCACATCGGGGTCAAGCGCCAGCACGATCCTGCGTGTTGATTTCTTGAGCAAGCGCAATTGATCTTCAGTCAATGCCGTTCCCATCGGTGAGACGACGTTCTCGTAACCCGCTTGATGCAAAGCGATCACATCCAGATAACCCTCCACGATCACCGCCTGGTCTGCCGCGCGGATCGGCTTGCGCGCGCGGTCCAATCCGTAAAGGATTTTTCCTTTTGTAAAGATCGGTGTTTCAGGTGAGTTAAGAAATTTGGGAGATGCCTGCCCTGAGCCTGTCGAAGGGTCGTTCGGGTCAACAATGCGTGCGCCAAAACCAGCCATCTTTCCATTTTCATCCCGAATGGGAAACATGATGCGGTTGCGAAATTTATCGTAAATCCTTGTTGCGTGTTGCGTGTTGCGTGTGTCGTCAGATTCGCGGACAGACAACATCCCTGCGTCAATTAAATCTTTTTCGCTGTATCCTTTGGGAACAAAATGTTTCAAAAGATTATCGTAACCGGCAGGCGCATAACCCAGGCCAAAGGTTTCGATGGTCGCATCGGTTAGTCCGCGTTTCTCGCGCAGATAAGTCAGTATCTCTGTATTATTAAATAAATGGGTGCGATAAAAGATGACGGTATCTTCAAGCAGCTTGCGGAGATGCTCATGCGCTTCTTTTACCTGCGGCGTTTCACGTTGAAGAGATTCAACCTTCACGCCTGCGCGGTCTGCCAATTTTTGCAGGGCATCCTTGAAGTCCAGCCCCTCGCGCTTCATCACAAACTTGAAAATATCTCCGCCCTCGTTGCATTGACCAAAACAGCGCCAGGTGCCAGATTCGGGCCAGACCACGAAGGCAGGCGTGTGCTTGTTATCGTGGAACGGGCAGAAGCCCGTATAGTTCTTGCCGGCATGGCGCAGTTTCACGCCCGCTTCAGCTACAAGGTCGACGATATCTATTTTCGATTTAACTTCATCAACGGTGGACATGTAACGGTATTATAGACTTGATTGAAGGGAAGTGCAAATATATAGCGAAAAATAATAATCTATCGAAATTAAATATACTCGGGGCAGTATATACTGCCCCGAGTAATGCGGAAGGCTTTCGCTTTTATTATGGAATTTCTTCCAAAGTAGGTTGAGCTGTCGGCGG
The DNA here is from genome assembly GCA_038250295.1 of Anaerolineales bacterium. Lineage (GTDB taxonomy): Bacteria > Chloroflexota > Anaerolineae > Anaerolineales > Villigracilaceae > Villigracilis. The sequence continues at coordinate 17,604 of JBBSCM010000045.1, forward strand.
AATGCTTGTGGGAACCGCTGTTGGCGGAATGCTTGTGGGAACCGCTGTTGGCGGAACTTTTGTCGCGGTGGGCGAAACTTTCGTGGCTGTTGGCGGAATATCCGTGGCAGTCGGCGGAACATCGGTTGCTGTCGGCGGGACATCGGTTGCTGTCGGCGGGACATCCGTAGCTGTCGGCGGGACATCCGTAGCTGTCGGCGGAACATTAGTTGCCGTCGGCGGGACATTAGTGGCCGTCGGTGGAATATTAGTGGCCGTCGGCGGGACATTAGTTGCCGTCGGTGGAATATTAGTGGCCGTCGGCGGGACATTAGTGGCCACTGTGGCAGGAAT